>JBMTAX010000221.1:0-5741 GCA_049429145.1 Myxococcota bacterium | reverse complement strand
GGGCGAGGCCGCGGGTCATGAGTTCGTGGAAGTGATAGCTATCGAGGTTATCGGAGTGCACCCGCAGCAAAAAGCGATCGAAGATGGCGTTCAGCCCTTCGGCGCTCGGCACTTCGTTCGACGCCGCGAACACCGAGAGCAGGGGCACTTTGACGACGTCAGCACCGTTGTTGAACTGCCGCTCATTGAGAAGGGTCAGCAGGGAGTTCAAGATGGCACTGTTCGCCTTGAAGGCCTCGTCGAGAAAAACGATCTCGGCCTCGGGCAACATGCCGCGGGTAACCCGGCGGTATGTGCCCTGACGAAAACTCTGAATGTCGACGGGACCAAAGAGCTCGTTCGGCTCCGAGAACCGCGTCAGCAGGTACTCGAAGTAGCGTGCGTCGACGAGCTTCGCGAAACTGCGAATGAGCGCGCTCTTCGCCGTACCCGGTGGACCGATGAGCACCATGTGCTCCCCCGCGATGACGGAGATGAGCATCAGGCGAATGATCTCCTCTTTGGCGAGGAACTTCTGCTCGAGGTCACGACGGATTGCATCGAAGCGGGACTTCAACGGGTGGCTCATGGGTACTTCTTAGCAGCAGGGCCGGGCCAAGACGACCGACCCCCCTTCGCGGCTCATCGGCTATCGGTCATGGCTGCCGTCTCACTCCGGCTTGGCATCGACGTAACCGAGGGTCACCCGCATCTCACCCGCCTCAGGGTTCTTGAGCAAGAGCTGCAGGGGCTCGCCCACAGACACCCGTGAGCGCTGTGGGGTGCGTCCTTTGCCGAGGTTGTTGGCGACGACGACAGCCCATGGCTCGGTATCGACGGAGAGAGCCACAGCACCACCTCGCAGACGGGCTCTGAGCTTGACCTGTATCGGACCTGCGCTGATGTCGAGGTCGATGACCTCCCCCTCGACGAGGGGTACCTTCAGCACGTTGGTCCCCTTCTGCCCGGGGGCGCTGATGCGGTAGGGGCCACCCGCGTTCACCGTCAGCGTACCGCGGGGCAATGCGCTCGCCGTGGCCGATGGTGCCTCGCTGCTCTCCTCGACACGGACGCGGGCAACCTCAGAAGCGGGAGCGCGCTTGATCTCGCCCCGCTCCCCGCTTCGGCGAGCGCGCTGGCCGCGGGTGGGTCGAGGGGTCTGCACGCGCGCCTCGGCACGGGGTACGCCAACTGGGTTCGACGTCGACGAGGGAGCAGGGTCGGGGTCGTCGGCAGACGCTGACAGCGGTGGCCCGCTCTCGACGGCCACCGTCGCTGCCCCCGTTGCGGGCACTTCCTCGATGGTGGTCGAGTTGACCGCTGACGTCACGACCGCGGCGGCCACGGCGGCGTTGTCGACAGGGCTCCTGTCAGCAACCAGATCTGGGAGACCGCCCCCAAGCGCTGCAGCGACACCATGCTCCGTCGTCGCGGCCGTCCCTGTCGTCACAACGATGTCAGTGACGGTCGAGTCAGGATGGGCGAACCTCCACGACGCCACCCAATCCTGTAAGAGCGGCCACGTGGACCAAGCCACAAGGGTCGCGAGGACCAGGCCGGCGGCTGACACCAAGGGCCACCGTCGAGGCTTCGCTGGAACGTGCCGCTCGGCTGCTCCGGCAGCGACCTCCTCGCGGCGCGCACCGCGCGATGAGGGAACATCTGCGGCGCCCTGAAGCTTCAGCCGCGCCGTGGGGTGCGTGTCCACGTCGGGGCGGTGTTCGGGTACAGGCTCTCCCAAGAGACGCGTATCGAGGTCTTGGATGCCCGCAACGGACGCAGCGCGAGAAAGCTCGCGGGTTGCCGGGGGTGCGGCGGTCGCGCCTTGGTGCCTTGGGGGATTCACGACGGCCGTGCGACCGCCGTCGTCGTACTTGTGGTCGCCTGCGCCTACTGACCCCCGCGGGGCCTCGGCAGAAACGGTGGGCGCGAAGCCATGGCGACGAAGGAAAGTAGACTGTTCGGCGATCTCCTCGACGAACCAGCGTTCAAGTTCGCTGCGGAGCGACGAAGGCGGTACGCCGCACAGACCGTCGGCGAGCAAGGTCGAGAGGGCCTGCTCGAGCTCTTCACAGTCAGCAAAGCGCTGGTCGGGGTCCTTCGCCAAACAGCGTTCGACGATGGGTGAGAGCGCAGCGGCCTCGGGGCGCAGACGCTCAAGGGGGACCGGGTCGTGCTCACAGATGGCCCCGAGGGTCTGCACCACGTTGTTGCGCCGAAAGGGGTTCTCGCCGGCGAGCAGCTCATAAAGGCAGAGGCCAAGGGAGAAGATGTCACTGCGGTGGTCTAAGGGCTCGGCCCGCGCCTGCTCGGGGGACATGTAAGCGAATTTGCCCTTGATGGTACCCGTCTCGGTATGCACCCCGCTGAGTTCCGACTTCGCGATGCCGAAATCGATGAGCTTGCAGCGCCCCTCCCACGTGATGAGCAGATTTTGCGGGTTCACATCACGGTGGACCAACCGGAGGGGGCGGCCTTGGTTGTCACAAAGCTCGTGGGCATAGCGTAGGCCTCGACAGCCTTGCACCATCATCTCGGCGGCGTGGGCCGGATGCAGCGCGGCAGCCTCGTCTTGCACGCGGTGCACGAGGCGGCGCCAGCTTGTGCCCTCCACGAACTCCATGCCGATGAAGTAGTGACCTTCGATCTGGCCCATATCCAAGATCTGCACGATGTGCGGGTCACGCATCAGCGCCTGCAGACGCGCCTCATCGAAGAACATGGTGACGACGTCTTTGTCCTCGCGGTGCTGTGCGAGAAGGCGCTTGATGGCGAGAAGCTTCGAGACCCCTCCTACGCCCTCATGCTTGGCGAGGAGGATCTCCCCCATGCCACCGTAGCTGAGTCTCCGAAGCAGCCGGTACTGGCCGAAGACCAAGCCGTCGTCGGGAAATTCCGACGAGGCGCTGTTCGGGCCTGAGGTGCCTCGAGCGGCACCCCCGGGGGGCTGGTGATCGGGTGCAGAGACCATGGCTATTTAGGGAGAATACCTCCGGCAGAGGGATCCGCGCGAAGAAGAGGGCTCGGAAAAACCCTCGCGTGGTTGCTAGCCTCGCAACATGCGCTTCTCGAACCCACGGGCCGCTCGCCGCGAGCAGACCACCATCAACGTCACGAGCCTCGTGGACATCATCTTCATTCTGCTCATCTTCTTTCTTTTGACCACGAGCTTTAGCCAGAGCGCGGGCCTCGAGGTGGAGCTGCCCGAAGCGAGCGCTGCAGAAGTGCGCGCTTCCCCGGGCGATCTCACGGTGGTGCTGACGAAGGAAGGCGATCGGCTCGTCTCCGGCAAAACGGTGGACCTCGAGGAGCTGCGTCGACTCTTGCGAGAACACAAAAAGGACCAGCCCCGTGGCTCGGTCATCGTGCAGGCCGACGAAGAAGTTCCCCACGGCAATGTCGTTGAAGTCATCGATGCAGCACGGGCCGAAGGCATGCCGCGTCTCGGTATTGCCACCCGCGCGCCCTGACGCCGCGTTCGTGTGTAGAGATTCGGGAGCGCGCCCACGACGCGGTGCGCCGACGTCGACGCTGGGAGCGCTAGCGCACAACTTCCGTGGCAGGTTTGCGCGGCGCTGCGATTTCCTCGATATTGGGAGGATTCACGAGGTCTCGAGCATGCGAAGTGCGACTTTTTTTCTCCTCGCCTGCGCCACTTGCCCCGCGCACGCGACACCGGGGGAGACGAGCCCCACCGACATCGTGCTCGTGGCGCCCGAGGATGCTGCCGGGTCACCGCCCTCTGCTGGGGCGGAAGTTGCGGCCGCATCGTTGTCGTCGACGCAGCCGTCAGCAGCCGCAGCAGCAGCCCCAGTTGTGGGTGAGGCGGCGAAGACCACAGGTCCTGCCGCCACTGCCGCTGCGAGCAGTTGCCCCGAGGACAAGCCGTGCCTCGACGATGCGGGATTCGCTCTATGGCCCTCGGTGCGTTTGCGCGGCCTCTACGAATACATCCAGCCCGACCCCAACGTTCTCTTCGTGGGCCACAATGATGGTTTCCTCCTCGACCAAGCACGCCTGGGTGTGAACGTAGGCTACAAGGGCCGTTTCCTCGTCCGGCTCGTCGCCGATCTCTCCACCCTGCTCCCCGGCGGGCTGCACAACGAGCCCGCCCAGCCCCTGGTGGCCGCAGCCCGTGATGCCTACGTCGCGTGGACGCCGTCACCGTGGTTCTTCGTCGCTGTGGGACAGCAGTTCATGCCCCTCGTCTATGAGGGACAGGTCACCCGCGGCGAGCTCAACTTCACGTCACGCAGCATCGTCGGCGATGGTGTACGCGCAGGACGCGGCTTCGAAACGCCGGGGCTCGCGCCAGGTCGCCAGGTCGGCGTCGTACTCGGTGCGCGGCGCGCGCCCGTAGGCCCCGTCACCCTCGATTACCGTCTTGGCCTCACCAACGGCAACGCGCAAAACCTCTTCGGCAATGACAACAAGCTCCCCGCCATCATCGGCCGTGTGGGCGCTGACTATGGCGGTCTCTTCGGCATCGGACTCGCGGGCCAGTACAATCCGCGCACCGAGGGGGAGTTGCCGAACTTGTTCACCGAGACCCACAGCGAAGCAGCCGCCGACGTCCGGGCCGATGTCTTCGGGGTCGAGCTCTTGCTGCAGGGCATCTATCGGCACATCTCCTTCGACGATGTCTTCTTGAATGCAGCCGATCCCAACGCGAGCGATACATCGCTGGGCGTGGTGAGCTGGATTGTTCTCGACCACCCCTTCGGTCTACCGACCTTTGGCTGCAAGCCCGCCTATCGCTTCAGCTATTACGACCCCTCTGCATCTGACGTCGACGATGCACTGATGGAGCATACGGTGGCGGTGCGCTACGACCCGCCGACGGCGTTGCCATTGGCTTTCTTTGTCGAAGGCACCCTGCTCCTCGAACAAGGGGAGTTTAGCGGTGCGGCAGGGCGGGCGCTCGAGAACAATCGGTTGGTGGCGATGCTACAATTCGACCTTTGAGCACCCCATCGGGCGAAGGTTAGCTCGTCGTGGCGAGCATCTCCGAAAGTTGCAGCGCGATGTCGTGTGCGGCGTGCTTCTGCAGATAATGCCCGCCGGTGGCGAGGTGCAGTTGGCGAGGGCGCGCGGTGCGTCGGAGGGCGTCATATAGGCCGTGGCTGATGCGGGGCTCCACGAGGGGGTCGTCTTCACTCGAGACCACGAGGGTCTGGCACGGCACCGCGCGGGCAGACCGCCGCAGCAACAAGAAATCGAGGCCTCCAACGATCGCGGCAAGCTGGGTGAGCTGCTCCACCGAGAGAGCCTCTGTGTCGTCGGGATGAAACCCGAGCCCCCGCATCAGGGGTCGCGCGCGCTCGACGACGAAGTCGCCGATAGCTCGCACCCCGAGCGCCCGACGGAGGAGTTCAGCCACTTGCTCTGGCACCTGCATGCCCCGATGTCGCTGCACGCCGATGCTGTTGACGAGGACGAGCGCGTCGATCTCGCCTTGGGCCATCGCTGCGGCGACGAGACAACAGGCGCCTCCGACGCTGTGACCGACGAAGCTGTAGCGTGGAGCCACACGCCGCGCGACCTCGAGGACGAAGTGGGCTCGCGCCTCGAGGTCGGTGCGGGGCCACACGCTCACCGGCGTGCCGCCGAAACCCGGCATATCGACACGCACCACCGAGAAGCCTCGGGTGACGAGGGCGGGCGCGAGGTAGCGGAAGTCCCGGGCGCTCCCTGGAGCGCCGTGGACGAGGAGACAGACCCTGCCATCGGGTGGCCCCTCGCGGGTGATGCTGACGGGGCCC
>JBMTAX010000220.1:0-5754 GCA_049429145.1 Myxococcota bacterium | reverse complement strand
TCATCTCTCTTCTCCGCCACCCCGAAATCCCTGCCTGCCACTCAGGGGCAGCGTTCGAAGGATTGCGCCATTGTTGTGATGGGGTGCGTGAGTGGCAGGTCTCGGCGGCAACATATAACCTGGCAGATTGGTGTTGCTTTCGCCTTGGATCTCAATCTCATTTCCAATTCAGAAGAAGACGCCAGCCAGCCAGTGAGCTCAGCTTTCCCTGCAGGCCGCCACTAGCTAAGCCTGAGCTAGAATTTTGATAAACGAGTTCCTCACAGCCCATTCTGGGTGATTATGGCCAGCAATGTAGCGCCGCCAAAGAACACGGGAGGCGGAGGATTCGTCTTCGAGAACGACGTCTGCGCTTGGCTGCTCGCCTCGATGCTGGTGGGTGACCCTGTCTTCGGGGTTGACTGCGGTCCGGCGGTTCGCATTGACTTCCAAACACGCCCCGATGGCTGGTTCGTCGACGACGTTCTTGTTACTACATCACTCGGCACGATTCACCATCATTTCGCGCTCTCGGTTAAGAGCAACGCTCAGTTCACGGCGACTTCCGCGCCTTCCGATTTTGTCGCTGCGACATGGGAGCAGATGCTCCACATTGGCTCGTCAACGTTCGATGAAAACGTCGACTTCATGGGGCTCGTAACAGCCCCGTTGTCGGGCGCAGCCACACTCTCATTGTCGGGGCTTGCCGAGAAGGCGCGGGCCAACGATCCCAATCTCTTCCCGTCACGCCTTGCAACGCCGAACTGGGCCAGCGCAGACGAGCGGCATCTTTTCGCGAGCTTTGCCTGCCCTGCATCGCTAGGACGAGCGACAACGGACGCTGACACCGCTCGCCTGCTGCAACGGCTGCGGTTCATCCAACGAGACTTTGGAGCTGTTACCTCCGATTCGCAGAACCGCGCACTCGAGCTGTGTCGCCTGGCCGTTCGCAGCCAGACCATGTCCGACGCTCGAACATTGTGGAGCATCCTTGGCGAACTCGCGTCCGAGCTACGCCCGCAGGCCGCAAGCCTCACCTTGTTCGACCTTGTCGATCGGCTGCGCGCACGTGTCGTGCTCGACGACTATCCCGACCACGGTGGAGACTGGGCGAAGCTTGATGCTCGCTCAAAGCGAGAGGCTGGCCTCGTCCGAGCGTCCATTGCCGATCGCGTTCACCTACGACGGGATGAACACGTAGCCGAAGTCATTCGGACGATTGCTGCCAATGTGCAATTCGCGCTGCTTGGTCCTTCAGGCGTCGGCAAGTCTGCTCTCGCCAAGGCCGCCTTTGAGCAGAGGGCCTCGAGAGGGCAGCGAACCTTATGGATCGATGCATCTTCGCTCGACAGGGCCGCTGACTTTGGGGCGTTTGAAGCTTCGCTTCAGCTTCAGCATTCGCTCGTTGATTTGCTGGCGATGGAAGCCAGCCGGGAGCCCGTCGTCATTCTCGACGCGCTCGATCGTCTGTACGCGGACGTCTCATTCCGCACGGTTGCAACCGTACTTAAATCGGCAAGCGGCGGACCGCAGGCGACCAAGTGGCGCCTCGTGGCCGTTTGCCAGTCCCAGGAGTGGCCGAGAGTGCTCGAGGGACTGCAGCGTGCAGGGGCTCCGGTAACTCCCTGGCTCATCCATGAAGCAGCAGGGGTGCAACCAGCAGCCCTTCGACCGGTGAGAGATGTTGTTCCCTCGTTGGCACGGCTCCTTCTCCAGCCTCAGGTGGGGTCGCTCCTCACGAATCTCAAACTGCTCGACTTGGTGGTCCGGCGCCTCGACGGCGGAACCCATATCGACGCTTCTGGCTGGGTCGGTGAGTCCAGTGTCGCGGAGTGGTTCTGGACCGCAGAAGTTGATCGAGGACCCAATCGACTCGCGCGCGGGCAATTTGTACGTCGTCTTGCTCAAGTGCAGGCTGACCAGCTAGTGGCCTCTGTACCGCTTGACGAACTTGATGCGAGCTCGCTGATCGCGGCCCAGTCGCTCACCAACGACCAGCTCCTTGTGCAGGTGGATGGAGATAGCATCGCATTCGCGCACGACCTCTACGGCGATTGGGCGCGCCTCCGAGTCCTCCTCAACCATCGAGACAACCTCGCGGCGTTCGTTCAAACACGCCACGAATCGCCCCTCTGGCATCGAGCGCTCCGCCTCCTCGGCATTCACCTGCTCGAGCGAGAACACGGAATAGCGCAGTGGAGAGCGCTGTTAGCTTCCTTCAATGGAACCAGTCTAACCGTCGTTCGCGATCTGCTCCTCGAGGCGCCTGCATTCTCGATGAACGCGGGGCCGTTACTCCAGAGCATCTTCCCAGACCTCGTTGCTGGGGATGGCGAGCTCCTCCGCCGCCTTTTGACGCGCTTCTTGGCTTTCGCCACGGTTCCTGACGAGCGCACGCAGGAGATCGCACGCGCCGTAGGAATGGACGCCAACGCGGCGCGTACCGCCTTCAGGCGTCCCCATTGGCCATATTGGCTGGACGTCATTGCAGTCCTCCACACCAATCGCGTCGAGGCAAGCCGCGTCGCATCGTCAGAGCTCGCAAAGGTCGTCGAGATGTGGCTGGCATTCGTTCCGCCAGGTTCTGCTCGGCGAAGCGAGGCAACAGACCTTGCCGTTCTGCTCGGCCAGACTGCCGTTGATTCGCGCGATGACTACCGAAATCGAGATGAGCGCGGGCTCTTCTATAAATGTGTACTAATGGCAGCTCCAGAGCGGCCTGACGAGGTTGCGCTTCTCGCCAAGACTGCGGCTGAGCGCATCCCCCGCCCTGCAGTGCCAGCGGAAGATCCAACACCGCGTGCACCGCGGCCGCGCAGCATGTTCAGCACGGGAATTGTACGAGGCCCCTGGCCAGACGGGCCGCTTGCCCGCGTCGATGTGGCTTTCCAGAGCATCGTTCTCGATACTAATTTAATTCAGCATCTCTACCGCGAGCGCCCGATGATCGCTCGCGAGGTGATCCTTGCATCGCTGATCGATGGGCCACATGAAGAGTACTGGGGCAGCAGCCGATTGTACGAACGCGAACTGGATCTCGTTAGCCGACACAAGTGGCAACCAGCGCTCTACACACAGGGTCCGTTTCTCATGTGTCTTAGGCAGAACTTCGCAGAGGGCCTGGAATTGGTCATGCGGCTCGTCGACTTTGCGACAGCACGAGCCGGCGAGCGCGCCGAGCAAGAGCGGAGTGAGTTGCGCTCCCAAGCACTTGCAGATGGTCACGCCGAAGCAGAGGTGGACCTAGCCATGGCAGCAGCCCCTGCGCGCGGTCTGAGTCTGTTGAACGAGGACTCCAACGTCCTGAGGTTCGAAGGCGATGCAACCATCTACGGTTGGAGCTCAGGCCTAGGGAATCCACCGGATTCAGTTGAAGTCGCCCTAATGGCGCTTGAGCAATATTTCTACCTTCGCCTCGACGCGGGGGACGACATCGCCGACGAGATCTCCACTGTTCTGGCTCGCACCAGGTCTGTGGCGATACTCGGAGTTCTCTGCGACATCGGAAAGCGCCAGACGAGCCTTTTCGATGGCCCGCTTCGAGCCTTGTTGTCAGCCCCTGAGCTCTACTCCTGGGAGATCAGCGGCCACGTGCATGGGCGATCGCACCTGATGATCGGCGCGCCAATACAGGGGCAAGTGTTTCTCAAGCTGGCACGACAGTTCCACGGACTCGAGCACCGAAAGCGTGACTTGCGCCATATTGCAGTACAGCGCATGCTTAACAGCGAAGGGATGAAGACTTACTTCGCGACTGCTAGAGAGTGGTGGTGGAGTCGCAAATCTAATGGTGAGCATCTCAACGAAATAGCTGAACAACTCGACCAGCTACTCGACCCTTCAAACTACGAGATTCGTGAGGATGCGGAACAGGGGCCGATCCTCGTCAATGTTGCTCTTGAACGAGGACAGACCGAAAAAGCTATCGAAATTCAAGCGATAAATGATCGGATGCTTGTGAGTGGATTTCCGATGCGATGCAGAAGCATCCTCGACGACAGAAAACTCCTCTCTGATGCTCAGCTAGGTGAATTCTGGCAGGCATGGCTGCGGATCCGGGAGCTTGCCAAGGCGGGTCAGGCGCTTCCTGGGGATGTGGAGCGCTTTGGTGATGAGTTCGTCAGTGCCATCACGGGCGGCATTGCGGTGCTGCTCTGGCATGACGGATGGGCTTCCAAAGATTCAACTCGGCAGCAGGATATCGAAATAACCCTTGAGAAGGCCATGAGCGAGGGTCTACCAAAGCGGAATGAATTTACAACCGAGCACGATGCCTCGGCTTGGACATGGGATTGCTTCGTCGCTGAGGCTGCCGCCATCTTGTGGGCACGACATCCGGAGGATATTCGGTGGCGTCGGCTCGTGGGCAGTATGGTTTTTGCTGAGAAATACCTGACGGTTCGTCTGCTGTTCGCACGTTGTGCGGAGTTCAGGACGACACTCGGCTCCGATTTCGAAAGACTACGGCGGCTTGCCCTTGACTGGGCCCACGTGCGTGATCGTGTCGATGTGCTGCGCAGCGCGCATGACATGATTCCACCGCTTGATGAACAGTTTCGAGAGCGACTGCAAGCTGACTTGGCGAGCTGGGCCGAGCAGTCGGTGTCGTCCTTCGTTGAGGGGTCGCTGGCTCCTCCTCCAGTCGACTGGAGCAGGTTTGGGGACGGGAACCGATTCGTCGAGATCGACAATCTTCGTCGCCGGTGGCCCGAGTACAGACTGATGGACTTCCATCTAGTGAGGTGCAGTCACGAGTGGTTACCCCAGCCCGTTGAAGCGCAGAACCCGGAGGAACGGGCAAGCATTGTTCAATTTTGGAGGGTCGCCCTTGAGGTTGTCATGAGGAGGCCGCGCTCAGACCTGCAGCGACGTGACCATCAGTTCCCCCAAGAGGATGATGTGTGGGTGCTCAATAACGTGGCTGCGGCGGTGCTGCAACTTCGTCCGACCGAGAATCCTGAGTATTTCTGGAAGGCGATCATCGATCTTCACGGTGATGCCCATGATTGACATCCTTACACCGTCAAGCACTCGCCGCCGACGAGCCGCCAGCGACGTATGCTCCGCTACTTCGTGGGATCGCACAGCGCGCCTTCTCCGACGTCGAGGGCAAGCATAGGTGGCCTCCGCACGAAGAAGTATGGGATGCGCTGCTCGGTATCGACTACTGCGTAGGTGATCTGTGGTCTGATCGGCATTCGGACCACGTGCAAAGTATCTGGGACTTCTACTCTCTTTGGATGGATAAGGCACCTCAGGACGGCAGACGCCTCGCGAAGTTTGCTCGGTGCTCTCCACAGCAGCGGCCGCGTCGATTCGACAACAGGTGCTCACGTGGTTCGTTTAAAAGCTTCAGCACTGTAAGGATCTGTACGCCAACCGGGATGAGGATGTAGATGAGGAGCTGGCAAAGCTTCTAAACGTGGTTTGGGAAAAAGATCAATCTTTGCTGCGTGCAACCGGGGAAGCGTTCGCAGCATTTCGTGGCCTGCTTACCTGGCTCGTCGAGCGTCAGAATTCGAGGGGATTGGAGCTTCAGGGCCGCATCGGAGGCTTAGTATGACTTTGCATTCCTGCAGATCATGAGACATTAATCACGATCATCGCTCAAAATCGGAGCAAGCCTAATTCTCGAAATCTATATGCCTTATTGCTTAGGTCGATGGTGGAGGTATTGGGCGAACTGCATGAGACACAGATCGCAGGAGACCATAACCCCTTCGAGCCCCTCGAGTGGACAGACCTCTATCATCTCTCTGCTACGTCACCTTAAAC
>JBMTAX010000219.1:0-5775 GCA_049429145.1 Myxococcota bacterium | reverse complement strand
GCGACACCTGTCCCTCTGACCGCAAAACGCATAGTCATCGGTGCGGCGCCTATGCGCGGTAGCCGCTGCGGTGCGCGTTCGCCGGCTGCAGCCTCCAGTGCAGGCGTGACAGGGGGACACCACCGAGATGTAGAGGCAGCAGGAAAAGCCTGCGGGCAGCTTGGCAGTGCGTCGACCACTCGAGTAGCGTCGGTCGTCGCGGGAGAACGACACGATGGTCACGACGGAGCACATCCTGGTGGTCGATGATAGCACGACCGTGCGACGTGTCGTCGAGCAGGCGCTACGAGCTGCGGGCTACGCAGTGACCACCCTCCCGAGCGGGGAGAGGGCGCTTGCAGAGATGGCGTCCCTATCCCCCCAGCTGATCCTCCTCGACTTCGCCATGCCCGGCATGAACGGATACCAGGTGGCGAAAGCGCTCGCAGAACGCGGAGAGCTCAGAGCGCCGGTGATCTTGATGTGCACCCGCGGCGACCAGCTCCCGGAGCACCTGCTTCGGCCTCTCGGGATCGTCGATTCTATCACCAAACCCTTTGCGCCCGAGGCAGCGGTGGCCGTCGTGGCCTACGCACTCGAGAACCACGGTGCGCGTCAGCACCGCACAAGCCACGTCGCTGGCACCCCTGAAGAGCTACGGAGCAGAAAGGGGGAACCCAATGGGTCGCTAAAGGCGCACCGCGCCGAGGAGGGACACCGCGATGCGGAGGACGTCGCCGCCGCGGCGGCCTTCTCCGACCTGACGCGGGTGCTCGCCGACGCGCTGTTCACTCGCGGCATCGATGATGCCGACGCCCTCGCTGGCAACATTACCGAACAAGTGCGCCAGGGGCTGCAGGGCGCTCTGATGCGCGAGCTCGTCGTCAGGGAGTTGGGTCCTGACGCGCTGAAGAGCCCCATGCCTGCGCTCTACGGGGATCTCAGTGTGGTGGCGCTCCCCGAGGTGCTTCAGCTGCTCAAGTTCCAGGGGCAGACAGGCGTGCTCGAAGTCTCTCTCGGCGACGCTCGCTACGAAGCCATCTTCCGCGCGGGTCGGGTGCTCTCGGTCCGCTCACGGAACGCGAAGGCAGCGCTACGCCTAGGGCACTATTTCGTCGCGTGCGGGGCGGTCTCGAAGACGGACCTCGACGAACTGCTGCGTCGTCCGCACGGAGGCAAGGCCATCGGTGAGCGCCTCGTCGAAGAGGGCCTGATCGACCAGGAGACCCTCGTCAGGGCCCTGGGGGAGCAAGCGGAAGACTTGATGTTCGAGATGTTGCGGGCACGCCGCGGCATCTTCGGCCTGCGACGCCTCGCGGCGATCGACGCAACGACCGCAACGACCCCCGGGGAAGCGGAGCGTGACGACGGGCCGACCGTTCGCACGGGACCACCGCAGGCGACGAGTGCGACGGGCTTCTCCGTCGATGGGCTGCTCTTCGAGAGCCTGCGGCGCATCGATGAGTGGTCAGTGTTCGAGAAAGAAGTACCCTCGTTCGATGCGGTCTTCCGACGGACGGACAAGACGGATCCAGCAGGCCTCACCGACGATGAAACTCGGGTACTGGAGCTGCTCCGGAGAGCGCCGGGGCGCAAGGTTCGTGAACTCGTGGGCGAGGGACAACTGCGACCCTTCCACCTCTGCCGTAGCCTCTATCGCCTCGTCGTACTCGGGCACGTGGTTCGAGAGGACAGTGGAACGAGCGACTGAGACGAGGTCGCGGAGGAAGACAGAAAAGCATGGTCCGGCGTGAATCGCTGCAGGCATGGGAGCCTGACGGTAAGCGCCGAGGGAAGTGCGACACGGGTGAATCGCAGCGGAAGTCCAACCGTCGCAGAGAACGCAACAGGGAGAGATGATGACCACCAATCCGTTTGCTTGGCTGCTCCTCATGGTGTCGGAAGCCCTCGGTGGCCCCACCAGCGTCGAAGCGCCCCCCGTGACCTCCGACAGTGCAGAGCTTGCGCCCTTGCCCGAAGTGCGCGAAGTCGTCGCGCTGGCGTCTCCCGCTGCCCCTGTCCCCGATGAGGCGCCGCCGGTGCGGCTTGCATCTGCCGACGAGCGGCTAACGGCCACGGTTCGCGCGCTGCAGAAGACCTACGAAGACACACGAGAGTTCGAAGCACGCTTCACGCAGCGCTACACCTACGCCTTGCTGCGTCGGACACAGGAGAGCCATGGCGTGGTGCGCTTCAAGAAGCCAGGCCTCATGCGCTGGGACTACACGGACCCAACCCCGAAGACCTTCCTCATCGACGGTAGCCGTCTTTGGGTGCACCAACCGAAAGACAACACCGTCCTCGTGGACCACTGCTTCAAACAAGACGGTCTCACCGCTTCGGTGGCGTTCCTTTGGGGCGCGGGCGACATTGAGAAGCAGTTTCACGTCTCCTGGTTTGACGGCACCTTCGGGGCGCCGAGCGATCTGCACCTCGCCCTCGAGCCTCGTGAGGCCAACGGCATCTTCAAGCGGCTCATCCTCGTCGTCGACCCTGGCACCTACCGCGTCAAGCAGTCGGTGGTCGTCGACCCGAACGGGAACGTCAACCAGTTCCTGTACGAAGACCTGCGCTTCAACCATGGCGTCTCCCCCTCGGCCTTCCGGTTCACTCCACCGACGGGGACGCACACCTCCCGCGTGCCCGGGTCATGCGCCGAGCCGGATGCAGCCCTGTCGCCGCGCCGCTAGCGCGTCAAGCGGAGCGCGACCGAGCCCACTCAGCCGCACTGCAGACACCGCGTGGGATGCTCCGGGGCCATCGAGGTAGAATGACCTGCATGGTGGAACGTACATCATGACCATAGACGCGCTGTCCGCCGCACTTTTGCGAGCGGTGCTCGTCGTGGGCGTCGTAGCCGCTCTCTACGGGCCCGTGGGTTGGCTCGAGCGCTGGGGGCAAGGTGCGCCTGGGGAGCGTCCGCCGCTTCGCCCCTCCGCTGGCCCCTTTCGTCATGCATGGAGACTGCTCCGCACGCGTGCTTCGCTGCCCGCCCAGACAGATCGTGCCGTACACCTGCTCGCGCCCGTGGTCGGCTTGTGTTTGTGTATGTGCGCACTTGCCAGCGCCCCACTGTTTCCGTCGCTGCGTACGGCTCCGCAAAACGCAGTGATGCCATTGGCCCAGGGCGCGTCTACAGCGCCGCTGACGCTCGCGCTGCTGCTCTTGGCCTCGGGTGCCATCTCGGCGGCAGGTTGGGCAGGCGCGAATCGACTCGCGCTCCTCGGCGCCCTTCGGCTGACCCTGAGCCGCACCTCGGCGCTGCTCACGTTGGGCCTCTCCTGCGGAGCCATCGCGTACTGGCACGACAGCTGGCACCTCGATGTGCTCGCGCGCCACCAAGCACGCCCGCTCGTCGGACCCTTACCGGCGCTCGGGGCCTTCGTGCATCCGCTCGGCTTTCTTCTCAGCGCCACGGCCCTCGCCGTGGTGGGCCGACGCAGCCAGCGTCGCCGTGATGGAGAGCACGCAGAGCTCATCGACCACCACTCGGCAGAAGCCTCGGGCCCGCTTCTGCTGGCGCACCGCACCTTCGAGGTGGTGGAGCTGCTTGCCGTGAGCGCGCTGATGACCGCGGTGTTCTTCGGCGGCTGGCTCATCCCCGGCGTCGACGACGGAACAACGACGGCTTTCCCCCCGGGGGCGGCGGCCGTGCGAATGCTGATCTTCGCTGTGAAAATGTTGGCGGTCATCGCGACCTTGCTCCTGTGGCGGCGCTTCCTCCCTCCGCTGCGTCATGATCAGTCGCTGTCCTTGGGCTGGCTTTTGGTGCTGTTCGCCCTCGCCGCCCTCGTCTTGCCATCCCTCTTGTTTGAACGCGGGCTGAGCGCCGTCGCACAATGAGAGGTGGATGGTGTCATCGTCGTATTCCTTCCAGGCACACCTGCGAGAGCGCATCTTGCCGACGCTGGTGCGCCTCGACGGTCTCGAGCTGGGTCAACGTGACATCTTGGGCACTTTCGACGCCCTCGTTGGCCAAGACCTCGACTTCGACCTTCGCGAGGGACCGCGCTTTTCCTCCAACCTCTGCGAAGAGGATTGTGCCATCGAACTCGCCTACACCTTCGGCAGCGAGGAGGACTGCGGCGTTCGCTACTCTTATGAGCCCACGTGCCGACGCTCGACGCTGCGCAACCGCTACACCTTGTGCAGGGACCGTTTCAAATCGACCCTACGCCGGTGCGGTCCCGGATATGACGTCGACCGATTCCTCGAGCTGTTTCGGAGAGCACTCCCGAACGATGTTCTGCTCTCGACGCGGCAAGACGCGACGGCGACGATATGTGCGGTGCACCACTACCGGGATCGTCCGCCGCGCTTGAAGATGTACTTCAGCGTCGACTACGGCTCCGACGAACAGCGGGCCCTCGAGCGTACCCGTGCGTTGGTGGGAGGCCTCGAGGATGCCGCCCTCAGCGAACAACTCGAGGCCTTCCTGGGCGTCTTCGAACCGCTCGGCTGCGGGCGCATGGTCGGCTTTGACTTCGCCGCCAATGGTGGGGTCACGACCAAGGTCTACAAGCGCGGCACGGGGCTCAGCATCAGTGGCCTCGAGCAGCTCGTAAGGATGACCGAAGGAGGTGGGACCGCGCTCGCGGGACTGGCAGCGTTCCAAGATATCTTCCTCGATGGGCGGCGCGACCCTGCGCTGTTCGACCTCGTCACGCTGAGCCCCTCGTCGACTGGGCGACCTCGGCTGAAGCTATATGTGCGCCCGGTGGCGCTCTACGGCGACGACGAAGCACTCGCTCGACTGCGGCGCTGGTACGCTCATCTCGCCAAAGTGGACGAGCTCGCCCTCGTCGAGCAAGGCCTCGCCGCGGTGGCTCCCCTCGATGTGCTGGCGGAGACGCGCGGGTTCTTCAACTACTTCTCCGTCGACGTGTCGCGAGAGGGGCTCAGCAAAACCAGCGTGTACTACGCGCCGCTGGTGCCCCTGAGGCACATGGCCCGCACACAGCCCGAGCGCCTGACGCAGCTCCGCTGATCGGCGTCGTCACGAGGGAGGACCGCCCGCCCCCCCTCACGAGACCGCGTCTTTGGGGTAACGCGCCTCGCCCCCGAGCGAGCCCCTCACCAAAATACTCGTCTCATCTTCATCGACGACAGCGCTCGTGAACATGGGCACTTTGCCGCGTCCCCCGGGGACATCGATGACGAAGGTGGGCAATGACAACCCCGAGACGCGCCCTCGCAAAGACGTGATGATCGCCTGCGCTCGCGTAAGGGGAACTCGGAACCGGCGTGTCCCCGGCGCCAGATCACATTGGTGTAGGTAATAGGGCCTCGCCCGTAGGCGCGTCAGGTGTCGGAAGAGGGTGGCCAGCGTGGCCTCGTCATCGTTGATGCCCGCGAGCAACACGGTCTGGTTCAAGACCGGCACACCCGCGTTCGTTAACGCCAACACCGCACGCTCGGCTTCGGGGCACAGTTCGCGGGGGTGATTGAAGTGCGTAAGGATGTAGACCGGGTGGTGCTCCTCGAGGAGCGCCAAAAGCCGTGGCCCCACCCGCGAGGGCGCAAAGACCAACATGCGGGTAGCGATGCGGATGATCTCGACGTGGGCGATGGCACGCACGCGCTCGAGCACGTCCGCGAGGCGTTCGTCATCGAGCATCAACGCGTCGCCACCAGAGAGAATTACCTCTTTCACCTCTGGGTGGGCGGAGATGTAGTCGAGGGCCGAAGCAAGGTTCGCGTGGGTGGGGGTCGGCCCCTGCCCGACGAGGCGCTTGCGCGTGCAGAAGCGGCAATAGGAGGCGCAGCGGTCAGTGACGAGCAGCAACACCCGGTCGG
>JBMTAX010000218.1:0-5784 GCA_049429145.1 Myxococcota bacterium | reverse complement strand
CGCCCGTGGGGCCACGGAGATCAAAGCCGTGGACAACTTGCAAGCCGGTCTCAAGCCTGGCGCCCCCGCCGCCGGCCAGAAGCCGGACGATGAACTCGAGTTGGCGCGCGCCGTGCTTAGCCAAGCCCGACAGGTGCTCGACGCGTCCGCCAAAGGTCCGTCGGCAGCGGAAGGGACCAAGCCATGAGACTCTTCGAAGGAGCCATCGCGAGCCTCGACCGAGCGATGGACGTAAGGGAGAAACGACACGCCCGGCTCGCGTCCAATGTCGCGAACATCGATACGCCCGGCTTTCGCCCACTCGACGTCGACTTTGCGGCGAGCATGAAGGAAGGGATTCGCCCCACCGGCATGGCCGGCTCGCACGACGCCCACTTCACTATGGAAGAAGAGTTCAGCGTCGAGGTGATCCGCGGGGCCGAGACCACCCCCACCATCGATGGAAACACCGTGGACCTCGACAAGACCATGGCCTCCCTCGCTGAGAACGGCATGCAGTACTCCACGGCGGCGCGGGTGGTGAACAAGAAGCTCGCCTTGCTGCGTTACGTATCGAGCGACGGCGCTGCGTGAACCCCACCCTCGGCTGACGCACAGGAGGCTCGATATGAACATCTTCACCACCATGCGAACCAGCGCCAGTGGCCTCGCCGCACAGCGGACCCGCGTCGACGTGGCTGCGTCGAATCTCGCGAACGCAGAGTCGACCCGAGGCCCCGATGGTACCCCCTATCGACGACGAGATCCGGTGTTTCAGCCGGTGGCCTTCGACGACGAGGAGATCGCCGTCGGCGTACGGGTCGCCGGTGTCGAAGAGGACCAGGAGCCCGGTCGACAGGTGTACCTCCCCGGTCACCCCGATGCTTCCCCCGAAGGTTTCGTCACCCTGCCGAACGTCGACCCCGTCGCTGAGGTGGTGAACCTCGTCAGCGCCCGCCGCGGCTACGAGGCGAATGCCACCGCGCTCGAGACCTCCAAGGCCATCGCCCAGCGCGCCATCGACATCCTCACCTGAGCCCCGTGCGTGAAAGGACCTCGTCATGAAGATCAATAGCGCCGGACTCGGCATCTCCTCTCCGACGACGACGGCACCCGCGCCTGCCAGTGGCGACGACTTCGCCGGTCGCTTGAAGGCAGCCCTCGATGCAGTGGAGGGTGCTGACCTCCATGCCGAGCGCAAGGCCGAACAAGCCGCCCGCGGCGAAGCGAGTCTGCACGACGTCGCCCTCGCCCTCGAACGGGCCGACGTCAGTATGCGGCTCATGGTGAAGAGCCGGGAAAAAGTGGTCAGCGCCTACCAGGAGATCATGCGCATGTCGCTGTGAGTGCGCCTATCGAACTTCGTGACCCTCACAGCGTTGCGAAGGTCAGATTGTGCTCGGTCTTTGCATTAGGTGCAGCGGCCCGAATGTGGGTGCTGTGAGAGGTGTCGATGGAGCCGCTGCTCGCGCAACTGAAGATGCTGCCGGAGCGATTGCGCGCCGTGCCCGCAGGGATCCGCAACGGGGTCATCGCCCTCGTCGCCACCTTGGGGGTCATCGGGCTTGTGACCTCGTTGACGGTCGGTCAGGGCGCGTATGAGGTCGTCTTCGCTACGCTCTCTTCCGAGGAAATCATCGATGCACAGGCAGCGCTTCGTGACGCTGGCATCCCGCACCGTGTAGAGGCCGGCGGCCAGAGCCTCGTCGCTCCGCGCGACAAGGTCTACGACGCGCGCATGCTGCTCGCGGCCCGTGGCATTCCACGGGCTGGGGGCATCGGTTTCGAGCTCTTCGACAAGAGCGACCTTGGCGTTTCGGAATTCACCCAGAACGTCAACCTGCGCCGCGCCCTCGAGGGAGAGCTCTCGCGCACCATCGCCGGCCTCGATGTCATACAGAGCTCGCGCGTGCACATCACGATGCCGAAGCGCGGTCTCTTCCGGGAGGAGAACACCCTCGCGACGGCGTCGGTCGTCGTCAAACTCTATCCGGGTCGGCGCCTTACGCCAGAGCAGATCAAGGGCATTCGTCATCTCGTCAGCGCCGCCGTGCCAGAGCTGCTGACCGAGCGCGTGACCATCGTCGATCAGAGCGGTGCGGCGCTCTCGTCCGAAGACGACGAGGGGGAGGCTCTCCGCAACGCGAAGTCACGGATGGAGCAGGAGCTCGAGACGCGTCTCACCGCAGTGCTCGAGCTGGCCGTGGGGCAGGGCGCCGTGGCGGCGAAGGTGACCGCTGATCTCGACAACAGCGAGGTCGAGACCACTGAGCAGCTCTACGACGCCGATAATCCGGCGCTGCGCAGTGAGCGGCTCCGTAACATCAGCTCCATGAAGCAGGTGCAAGACGATGGCAGCGTCGTCGGCGCCGCCGCCAACCAGCCGAATGCCGACGTCCCTCAGCCGAGCAACGGCGACAAGAAGGAGTCGGATGAGCTGCGCAACTACGAGCTCTCGACGACAGTGAAGAAGTCGAGACGGGTTGTGCCGGAACTCACGCGGCTGTCGGTCGCCGTAGTGGTGCGCGTCCCTGACGAGAAAAATGCCGACGTGGCCGCGCTCACCGAGCTCGCGAAGAAAGCCGTGGGTTTCAATGAGGCGCGCGGCGACCAGATGGAGGTGCTCGTCCGCCCGGGCCTCGAGGTCGCAGAGCTCGAAGACGCCCCCACCGGCGTACTGGCGACGCTGTCATCGATGCCACCGTGGGTGTATCCTGCGGTGGGAGGCGCGCTGCTGCTCACCGTCCTCGCCGGCGTACTGCTCGTGCGTCGTCGTCGCGAGCGGCTTTTGCAGGCGGAGGAGCTGAAGATGCTCGCCGGCGGACGCAACGTCGCCGATATAGAGCGCGAACTCGCTGGGCTCCCGGAGGCCCTCGAGCCGGCGCAGAGCGCCGAGGAAGAGGAGAAAGGGCCCACCGCTGAGGAGGCTTTGCTCGAGAGGGCCCGTCTCCTCGCGGTGCAAGACCCGGGACGCGCCGCACATCTGTTGCACGCGTGGATGGAGAGCGACCGCAATGGCGCTCGGGAGCAGTTGAGCGATGGCTGAAGAAGCGAGCGCGAGCCGTCTTGGGTTGCCTGAGCCGAGCGCGTCCCCTGGGGCGCGACGTGCGGCCGCCGTGCTCCTCGGGCTTGGCCCCGAGGTCTCTCGTTCCATCCTCGAGCACCTCGACGAGATGGATGTGCGGGCTTTGGCCCGCGGAGCCCGTGCGTTGCGTGAAGAGTCACCGCAGCTCATGGGCAAAGCGCTGCGCGAGTTCGTCGATGCGATGGGGGGCTTCGGCACTGACCTGCTCGCTGGCGACGGGCTGCTGAAAGACCTCGTGGCGAGCGCCCTCGGCGTCGAAGCGGCGGAGCGCGCCTTCCGCGAGGAGCAGGTGGTGCTCGATGCCATCATCGAGCCGCTCCTCGACGCTGATCTCGATGACCTTGGGCTCGTGCTCTCCCGTGAGCGTCCTCAGGTGATCGCGCCTCTCGTCGGCGCTTTCGATGAAGACCGCGCGGCGAAACTCCTCGCGCGCCTCCCCTCTGAGAAGCGAGGAGAGGTGCTGCGCCGCCTCGCCGTGCTCAAGACGGTTTCCGAGGACGTTCTGGCCGATATCGTCAGCGCCGTCGTCGAGCAGCTCGCTCTGCTCAAGAAGGGAGCTCGTCGTCGGCTCGCTGGCGACGAGAGCGCGGTGGCCATCTTGCGGAAGATGCCCCCAGCTCAGCAGTCCCTCACCCTCGAGGAGATCGCCGCCAACGATCCCGATCTCGCCGCCGAACTCAAGTCTCGCCTCGTCACCTTCGAGGATGTGGCGCGCCTCGACGACCGCGACGTCCAGACCTTGCTCAAGCAGGTCGAGGTGCCCCGTCTCACCATCGCCCTCAAGGGCGCCACCGAGGCAGCGAAGCAGAAGATCCTCAACAACCTCTCGAGCCGCGTCGCCACGATGCTCCTCGACGACCTCGAGGTGCTCGGTGCGGTACGCCTCGCCGACATCGAAGAAGCCCACAAAGAGATCGCGAAGGTCATGCTGACCTTGAGCGAAGAGGGCACCATCAACCTGCCGCTGGGTGAGGAGGAGTCCGCATGAGCGACCAAGGCCCGATGGCGGTGCGGCCCCTCTTCGGCGCGTCGTCGGTGTCGCGCGCTGCCGTCACGAGCGCGCCGCGCTTTCTCGACGCTGCAGCTTTCGCGAAGGGCCCGGTGCGCGTGACGGTGCCTGGGTCGATGCGGACAGCGGAGGACCTCTCCCCCGACGAAGAACTCATGGAGCCTCTGTCGGCGATCGCGCCTGTCGAGGAGGAGGAAGAGGAGGTCAGCATGCCTGCGCCTCCTCCGCTGCCGCCGCCGCCGCCCATGTGCGGGCAGACCTGCGAGGAACTCTCGGAAGGGCTGCAATTCGCCGCTGACGCCTTGCGACGAACCGAGGCGACGCTCTGGCAAGAGGCCCGCAGAGATGCGCTTCGCATCGGCATGGAGGTGGCCATGCACCTCGTCGGGCGAGAGCTGCAGGCCAGCGACGAGACCCTCGTGGGCTTCATCGACGAGGCTCTGCAGCGGGTGCGCGAGAGCCGCACCATCACCTTGCGTGTGTCTCGCAAGGACTACGATCGCCTGCAAAAGCGCCAAGCATCTTTCGCCAAGCCGGTCGGCGCCACCCTCGAGCTCGTGGCTGACCGTACCCTCCATTGCGGTGATTACGTCATCGATACCGAGTTGTGCGCCGTCGACGGCCGCCTCGTGCAGCGCCTCGCCGCCATCGCCCACGCCCTCGGCGCAGATGATCGGCCGAGCGGTGGGGACCCGACGGACGGTCCATGAACCTCATCGACCTCGACCAGCTGCGCGAGACGCTGCAACAAGTCGACACGGTGCGCGTGTCAGGTCGGGTGACGAAGGCCGCCGGGATGACGGTGGGGGCCACCCTGCCCGGTGCTTCCCTCGGCACCATGTGCGAGATCGAGTCCTCTCATGGCACGAGCGTGCTCGCTGAGGTGGTGGGCTTCGAGAGCTCCACGGTGCTGCTGATGCCCGTCGGCGAGATCTCCGGCGTGCACGAGGGCGCCAAAGTGCACCCGCTCTCCTCTTCTGCCGACCTGCCCGTGGGCGCTGAGCTCCTCGGCCGCGTGGTGGACGAGCGCCTGCGGCCCATCGACGGCCGCGGACCGGTGCGGCCCCGCGAGCGGGCTCCCCTGCGTCGTCGACCGCCTGACGCCATGGCCCGCGAGCGCATCGCCACGGTGATCGAGACGGGCATGCGGGTGATCGACAGTCTCCTGACGCTGGGCGAGGGCCAACGCGTCGGTATTATGGCGGGCGCCGGTGTCGGCCAGACGCTGCGCCACCGCCCGGCCCCGTGTGCCGTCGCGGTCCAGCAGCGCCACCTTGGCGCCGACCGCGGCGAGCCCGGTGGCGATCGCCTCGCCGATACCACTGGCGGCCCCGGTCACCGCGCAGACCTGGCCTTGCAGGCCGAGCCAATGGCCAGCGTGTTGGGCGTGATCCATCGGGTGTCTCCCCTTCGTCTTGATGTCGGTCGATGCGTGTCGACGCGTTTTGCGGCCTGTGAAGCGGGGCGCCCGCATGCGGCGCCGCAGCCTCGCTACTGTGCCGCCACGGGCTTGCGTTCGCCATCGAAAAATGCGGCCATGGGGCGGACTTTTCGCGCATGCGATGATCAAACCGCCGACGGAGCAACGCCTGCCTCGATCGGCAGTCAGCCGTCACGCGATGCCTAATTCACCTGAACCCAGAGTCCCCATCCCCCACGTCGACCTGTACGGCGGCGAGGCCTTGCCCGGCGGTCTGGATGTGGTGAATTT
>JBMTAX010000217.1:0-5793 GCA_049429145.1 Myxococcota bacterium | reverse complement strand
TGAGCGCCAGGAGTTGAGTTCGTCGAGGCTGCGCATTCCATACCTTCTTTGCTTCCGCAGCGAGAGAGGGCGTAACCCCAGCCGGGTCTTCCTCGAGGTAGAGCGCGAACTCTCACGGGTGCAACGCGAGTCTCCGAAGGAGGTCGTCGTCACCTTCATCACCCACGGGCGCTGTCAGATCGATCCCCGCGTCGTCGAAAGCCTGCGGACGAGGGCCACCTTGTGTGGGGTCTTCGTGATGCCCACCGGTGGCGACGTGAGCCTCGAGTACGTGGATAAACTCCACCAGACCTACGTGATCAAGGCGGACGTGTTGCAGGACAAGAGCAAGCGCCAAGCGGAGGCGCTGCGTATTCTACAAGAACGTTGAGGCGTTGTTCCGTCGTCGTCAGCCACCGGTAGCGACCGGGCGCTTCGATTCGGTGACGACGGCGCCCTCGGGCATGGCGTGGGTGTGCACCGCGCGGCGGTAGATGTGGGGGCGCCTGTCGGTGAAGGGCCGCACGCTGCCCCGCGCGCGGGACTCAGCGAGCAAGTCGAGGTCGAGGTCGGCGACGAGGATCATCTCTTGGTTTGGGTTGCCTTCGGCGGCGATGCCGTCGCGGGCGAATGGGAAGTCGCTGGGGGTGAGGATCGCCGAGCACGCGTAGTTCGTGTACATGTACTGCACCTTGGGCAGGTTCCCGACGGTGCCCGCCGTAGCGACGAAGAGTTGGTTCTCGATGGCCCGTGCCTGGGCGCAGCTGCGGACGCGGATGTAACCCTGTCGGTCGTCGGTGCAGTAGGGCACGAAGAGGATCTCCGCGCCGGCGTCGGCCAGCATGCGCACGTATTCGGGGAACTCGGCGTCGTAGCAGATGGCGATGCCCACCTTGCCGAGGTGGGTCTCGAAGACGCTTACCTGTTCCCCTGCGGTGACCCGCCAGTAGGTGGCCTCGGTGGGTGTCGCGTGGATCTTGTCTTGGCTTCCGATGGTGCCGTCTGGCCAGAAGAAAAAGCTCGTGTTGAAAAGGTTGCCGTCCTGTACCCGCGGGTGGGTGCCGCCGACGATGTGCAGCCGAAAGCGCTTCGCGAGGCCAGCGAGCAGCTCCACGACCTGGTCTGTGTACTCGGCGAGGTGGCGAATGGCGTTCACCGGCTCCCGCTCGGGCAAGAAGCTCATGAGCTGGGTGGTGAACAGTTCCGGCAGCAGCACGAAGTCACAGTCATAGTCATCGGCAGACTCGACGAAGAAGCCCACCTGGTCGGCGAAGGAGGCGAAGTCGGCGATGGGGCGGAGCTGGTACTGGATACAGGCGATGCGGGCACGTCTCATCTCCTGACCCTACCGCGGAATGGTGGCGGCAGAGGACTTCCGTAAGTGCATAGAAATCAGTCACATAGTGGACATGCCCACCGACCGCCCGAGTGGCTATACTCTTCCGAGCCACCAAGACCCGGTCGGCGCGACCCGAGAAGCGGGGAGGGCACAAGAGCCCCTTCGCCGTGGGACAGCCGCCGATCGCCCCACAAGGAAAGGTGCCCTGTGACCTCAGTGCAGGTCCGAAAGGCCACAGAAGCCGACATCGCCCAGCTCGTGAACCTCCAGTTCGAGGTGTATCCGCCCCCTGATTTTCCCCCGGTGAACCGCTGGGGCGCCTCTCAGCTGGAGCTGCATCAGCAGCTATTCCCCGAGGGACAGCTGGTGGCCGCGCTCGATGGCCGCATCGTGGGGGCCGCGACCACCATGGTGGGCGCGGGTGACGAGGCCCGTCGCCCCCACACCTTCCGCGGCATCACCGGTGGCGCCGGTCTCGCGAACCACGACCCCTCCGCCGATGCTCTCTACGGGGTGGACATCCTGGTCTCCCCTCACTTCCGCAGGCGGGGCATCGCGAGAGCGCTCTACGAGGCCCGGTTTGCACTGCAGGCAAGGCTCGGGCTCGTGAGCTTCTACGCCGGTGCACGCATCCCGGGCTTCGCGGCCGTCAGGGACAGCTGTAGCCCCGAGCGGTACCTCCGGGAGGTGCGAACCCAGGAGCGCTACGACCCGACGTTGTCCCGCCAGCTGCAGCTCGGGTTCGAGGCCGTCTGCCTCTTGCCGCGCTACCTGCCAGACCCTGAAACCGCCGATTACGCCGTGCTGATCCAGCGCGACCTGCCAAGAGCGCTCGCGGGTGTCTCCCCCGGAAGACCCCCTGTGGCGCTTGGGCAGACGCGCGCAGCACGCGGGATCCTTCCTCCTGACCCCTGAGGCCTAATCCCTGAGGCCTAAGGGCAGGGGACGTAGGCCCCCTGTCAGGGGCACGGGGGAGGGGACTGTGGGTCAGGCGGCCGCTTGCATTTTCTGCGGGGCGGAGCCGGTCTCGACCACCTGCATGCGCTCCACCGACCCCTTGCCGCGGGCGCTCTCTGGGTCGCGATCGTAGAGCAGGGCGAGCTCAAGGTAGTCGTACTCGATGCCCGCGTAGAGCAAGCCCTCGCGGACCAGCTGCCGCAGCTCATGCGCCGTGAAGTCAAAGCGCACCAGCGTCGGGTGGGCCCACCGCTCCGCGGCCTTGCGATCGGGGGTGGTCATCACGCTCGCTGTGCCGTCCCCAAAGCCGCTCATGGCGCCAGCGGCGTAGAGACCTCCGTCCCCGGGGGTGAGGAGCTCTTGCGGCGTGTCGTAGGCCTCGCTGGTGCCGCGCCACAGCGTGACGGACCCTTCGCGGCCCGCGGAGAGGTGGTCCACGAGGCGCAGCGCCGCGTTGTCGTCCTTGTCTCCGAGCACGAATGCGAACTGATCGCCTTGCCAGCGGAAGTAGGGCTGCTCGAACAAAAGCGATGACTTTTCGCCTTGATACGAGTCTTTCGAGAGCATGCCTGGCGCCACGTTGCCGAGGGCGCGGGTGCGGTAGAAGCCCTCCGGGAAGAGTTCTTTGCAGAAGACCGCCACACCACCCCAAGACGACCGCCCGTTCATCGTGAGCATGTGAGCGTGCACGGGCTTCTCGCCGTTGGCGGCGAACGCCTCGGCGAGGGGGTCCGCGTTGATCTCCGAGAGCAGCGGCCGCTCTCCCCGTCGCACCGCCGCTACGAAATCTCGCGCCGTATCGGTGAAGACGAAGCTGGCCAGCTTGTCGGCGAGGAGCGCGTCGTCGCTCGCCGGGCGCGATGCAATACAGCGCGCCACCGCATCGGAAAGCGACCGCACCAGGGCGTCCCCGTCGGGGGCCTCTGCCGTAGCGGCCAGGGGCGCCACCGCGCAGTCCGCCGGGAACGACCAGGCCCCGAGGGGCAGCCCACGCGGGGTGGGCGAGGGTGCAGCCGCTGCGTTGGCCGAGGCCTGCCCGGGGCGGGCCTCGAAGGCGTCGGGGTCGAGGGATTGTGTTCTTTTGGCTCCCTCGGCCACTCCCGCCACCGGGTCGAGCGGCGTCGCGGCAGTGGGGGCGACCGCGTTGACGGGGCTCCTCAGCGAAGACGGGGCGACACGAACCGGCATGGGCACTCCCCAGGGTGGGATTTGTACCCACCCAGTATCGCCCGCTCGGGGGGGAGGTTGCGCCGTGACTGGCTTCGCGCGCCGCCCGCTCCCGACGCCCTCGGCATCATGGGGAGCCTGGGGTGGGCGCGCCCAAGACGATGCGCTCGGAGAGCCCGCTCGACAGATGCACTTGGTTCTCGCTGTCGATGATCACGGCTTCTACACCAGCGAGCCGCTCGACAAGGGCGAGTCCCTCTTTGGGACCCATCACGAAGACCGCCGTGGAAAGCGCGTCGGCGCTGGTGGCGTCGACGCTGATGACGCTGACCGAGCGACACTGGGACGCCGGCCGTCCGGTGTCGGGATCGATGATGTGGTGGTACCGGACACCGTCGCGCACGAAGTAGCGCTCGTTGTCGGAGCTCGTGTTGAGCGCACGGTTTCTCACGTCGATGAGGGCGTAGTTCTTCGCCGCGCGGGGATCGGGCAGGCCTACCTTGCGGTAGCCGCCCCCGGGGTTCCCCGAGACATAGATCTCCCCGCCCGTCTTGATGATGAAGTTTTGTACCCCGAGATCTTTGAGGCGGTTGACCGCTTGGTCGACGGCGTACCCCTTCACGATCCCACGGAGCCCGAGTCGCATGCCCTCTTGCTCGAGGAAGACCGAGCGCTTCTGCTCGTCGAGCTTGACCCGGCGCCAGTCGATGAGGCCCACACGGGCGTCGATGTCCGCTTGCGAAGGCACCACCGAAGTGTCGCCGTCGAAGCGCCACAGCCCCGAGAGGGCTGCGAAGGTGGGGTCGAAGGCGCCGCTGGTGTGCTCGGAGAAGCCCAGGGCGAGCTCGATCAGGGCATATAGCTCCGCCGAGACCTCCACCGGTTCTTTGCCAGCGGCTTCGTTGATGCGGCGGATGACGCTGTCTTCGCCGACCTCGTCGGTAAGGCGCTCGAGACGATCGAAGATGCCGTAGAGCTCCTCGTAGGCCTTCTCTGCCACCCCACAGGCGACCCCCGAGACCCCGAGCTCTACCTTCGTGCCGAAGCTGGTGAGGGAACGGCGGATCACCCCCTTGGCCGAGGCTGGGGCCCCGGGGGCTTCTGCTCCCTCCGCGCAGGAGATGCCTTCCGGTGGCACTTCGGCTGCAGCAGGGAGGGAGGCGAGGGCGGCGGCGAGGGCCAAACCAGGGGCGATAGGGGTCTTCATGCGCGGAACTCCAGGGGAAACGTAACTGCAACCCGTGCAGCAAAGCACGGCTTTTGGGCCCGGCGCCACTCCGCGACCCCTGGCAACGGTGCTGGGTGGCCAAGTGCGGTTCCCTCTGGCAGACGCCCCCTCACGCCTCCCATGGACCCCAGACTGCCGCCGACGCGCTGCGAGAAAGGTTTGTGACTCGATGGTCTCCCGTGTCGCTCCGTGGCTCGCCCTTCTCCTCGTCGGCTTCGTGCCGGCGCAGGCGAAGTACGGGGTTCCCCAGGCGCCTGTCACGGCGCCCGCACTGCGGGATCGTCCTGCCCCCCCGCCACCTTCCCCGCTCGAGCGGGCCGCACAGGCGGGTCATCTCGCCCCCTCGGTGCGGCTCTCGACCTACGACGCTCGCCTGACGCCGCACCCGCTGATCGAGGAGGCGAGCGCCGCGCTGCTCGAGGGTCTGACCCCGTACGCGGCCCGGGTCGTGTTGACGAGCTTGTCTAGGGCCCCCCGGGAGCAACGCTCGCTGCTCCGCCAGCGTCGGTATCGCGCCTTCGCGGTGCCGAGGAGCAAGCACCTGATGGGAGGCTTCGCCGCCGACGTGGGCTTCGTTGCGCGTCGCGTACCCATGGCGCGCATGCGGCAGCTGGCGGAGGAGGTGCTCGAGGAGAGCCTCGGCATCGAGAAAGCGCGTCTGTTGCGCGTCGTCGCCGAGACGCGTTGTCTTCACCTCGAACTCGACAGCGTCACCGCGCGGGAGGAGCTCGAGGTGCGGGCTCGGAATCTCCATCGTTGGGGCATCGTCAAGGCGCCCCCCGACGGTGATAATCCGGTGCCAGCCGTCACCGACTACGTGCCCGAAGCCGTGTGGCGACGCCGTCCCCGCGGCCGCATGTTGCTGGCCGACGCAGGCTGAGGCCCCCTATCGTCTATTCTCAGGGGGCGAACAGCTCGCGCTGCTCCGCTGAGGGCGAAGGGGGCCAGGGTGCTGGCCGGTAGGAGGGCCCGCGCTCTGTGTGGCGCGGCCGGCGCCGCGGCAGCGGGCGGGGGCGCTCTGGCGGGTGGGTGAGGTGACAGCGGGCGAGGTCTCTGGCGTGGCGTCGCTCGCGTCGCACGAAGCGATCGAGTTCGAGGGGGGGCGCCCGATGCAGACCGCGCT
>JBMTAX010000216.1:0-5830 GCA_049429145.1 Myxococcota bacterium | reverse complement strand
ATTACCGTTGTGGTCGAAGACATGGTCGCCGACAGCCAGTTCACCGAAACCATCGCCGTCGATGTCTGCCACCGCGATGGCGCCGGTGTCTTCGATCTCGGACTCGCTGCGGGTCCACTCCTCGCTCACCCATTTGAAAGTGCCGTCGTGCTCGAAGGCGATGAGGTTTCCGCGCACAAACTTTCCGTTGATCTTGGGCCCGTTCTCGATGGTCTCCACGCCCTCGAGCAACACGTAGCGCTGTCCGACGATTTCGACGTAACCGTCGGCGTCAATATCAGCAACGACGAGATTCACCGACGAGTTCACGCGATGTTCCTCATCGATGATGGTGAATACTTCGACCCCCGTCGCCCCGTCGACGGCGCGAATGACCCCCGGCACAGGATCGTTGATGTGATCGAAGTCAGCCAGGCCCGGCGAGTCACGGTGGTCGAAGCTACTGAAGATGACGCGAGGCATGTCCTCGCGTGTGACGAGCCCGTCACCCGTGGTGTCCTGGAGCCGCGAGACGAGAGGAGTGACCCACGTCTGCCGCGACATGGGAAGCGTGGAACCACCCTGCCAGTTCCAAACCACCTCGGGTGTGAAGCTTTGTGGCGTCGGGCACTCGGGGAGCGCATTCGTCACACCAGCTCCTTGCAGGTCGACCCGCAGCGCCGTGCCGTTGCAGGCCTGCGCACCCATTTCGAGCCAGCCGCCATCCGCACCCGCGGCGTCGGGTGTGTAGCGCACCGTCAGCACGACGACGGCCCCTGGGGCGACCACCTCTGGACCCGACAGCACCTCGAAGGGCGCGAGGGTCGAGGGATTCACGCTCACTGGCGTCGACGATGGATTCTGGCAGGTGACCGACCGCACAAGAGAGAGACCGACGTCGACCTCGCCGAAATCAACCTCTTGCGGGCTGCAGACGAGGCCCTGACAGCCGCTGCTGTTCGCCGTCAGTGGCACAGCGACGGCCGGGTCGTCGAAGTCGTCGCTCAATACCTCGAGCGCACCATACATGCCGCTGCCGGCGGCGCTGATGCCGCCCTGTGTGGGCGCGGCCCGGACCGTGACGGGGAAGCCAGCGCCAGCGTCGAGGGTCAAGGGTAGCGCGGGCGCATTGGCAATGGAGAAGTCAGGGTGAGTGGCAGCGCGCAGCTGCAGCCCACGCACCTCGAGAGGCGTCGAGCCACAGTTGATCACCTGCACCGGCTCTTGCCGACTTGCCCCCACGGCGACGCTGCCGAAATCCAGCGCCGCAGGACTCACGCACAAGGCCGGGGGAACGCCTTGGCCGAGGAGGGGCACGTCGAGAGTCTGGTCGCTAGAGCCCCCGGGCAGAGGAAACGGAAGGTTGAAACTGAAACCCTCTTTGTAAGTCGCACGCAGATTGCCAGCCGCCGCGCCCTGGGTGTTCGGGCGGTAAGTCACTTGTGCCGTCATGCTTCCTCCAGGGGAAATGGGCGAACCCGTGAGGGGGAAGAGGCTAGCGACGACGTCGAATTGGGGGGCGCCGGTCGTGAGCTCCAGCTTCGTGAGGGAGCACTGCTCGGTGCCGACATTGGTGAAGACCACTGCGACTTCGCTGGTACGCCCCATGGGGCGGTTGCCAAAGTTCACGGCCGAGGGAGCCGCCTGCAGCATGCAGGGGGTTGGCTCAACGCTGATCCCCTCGAGGGGGACGCTGAGGGTTGGCGCGACAGGGTCGTTCGACGAAATATCGAGGAAACCATTGTCGGCACCCGCCGCAACAGTGGGCGCATACGTCACGTCGATGATGACGACTGCACCGGGGGACATGGTGGTGGGGACGGAGGTATCTACGAGCGTCGAGGAGAAGGGTCCGCTCGGATTGCGAACGGTAACCCCGGCCAGACTGCAATCGAGCTCCCCGCTATTGCGCAGTACCACCTGCTGGGTCGACGTCTGCTCCTCGGCGACAGTCCCGAAAGCCACTGCCCCGGGCACCACCAGTAGGCGGCAGGCCGGCTCACGGACCCCTGTGCCCTCGAGGCCCACTTGGTAGCCCTGCCCGCTCCCGTCGCTGGTGGCAATGGTGACGACGCCTGCATTGTTCGTGGCGTAGGACCATCGACGTTCTTCCGTCGGGGAAAAGGTCACCGTCAGAGAGAGGCGTTCTCCCGGCACCAGGGTCGCACCGGCGGCGCCGTCGCCCACGCCGAACGGGGGAAACCACTGGTTGCCTGAAATGGTGGAGATGACAGCGGGCTTGGTGCCGCAAGATTCAAGGACGAGGGTCTTCTCTGCGGTAGCCCCAAGAAAAACCTCGCCGAAGTCTATCGACGGTGTCTCCGTGCACAATCGCGGTGCATCGCCCTGCCCGGTGAGAAGCGCCCGTAGCACAGGGTTCTTCTCGTCGTCACTGAGCACCTCGAGCACCGCACAGGCGGGCGCGCCATCGGTAGGTATGAAGCGAACGACAACGTCACGCCCAGGTGGACTGGCTTCCTCCCCACGACGAGGAGGGATTTCGAAGCCTGCTGTGGGTTCAAGCACGCTAAACCCGGAACCCACGACCGGGCACAGGTTTGTATCACTCGCGAGGCGAACCTGCTCGATGGTCAGCGGCGCGCCGCCGATGCTCTCGATGGCGAGCGTTTGCTCTACCCCTTGGCCCACGTCGACGGCGCCGAAGGCGACTTGCACGAACTCGAGAGGAGGTGCCAACTGCTCGCCGGCGCGCAGCTGGGCCGAGGGCTGAGGAATGGCGCTGAGGTCGTCGCCGCATTCACAGGCCGCGAACGGCAGTGCGAAACAAAGGACGCTGAATGAAACCCGCATTATGCGCGACATGGCACCTCCGAGCGATGGCAGCCGCGGTCGTAGAGGTGCGATTCGCGCCAGGCAATGCCCGTCGTCGTCGTGGCCCACCGCAGCGCATCGTAACCCAAGGCTACCCGCACACCTGGTGGCTCTGCGGCGCAAATGGAATCATGATTCCGACAATAGACGTTCGTTTCCTGGAGGCCTCGCGAGCAGCAAGCGGTTCTTCTCGGTGATCTCTCTCGGAATGGTTCGTGTGTAGGTGTGAAAGCCTGCCGCCTCGAGCCGCATGGCGCGTCGCACATCGATGGACAGCGCACCGTCGAGCCAACCGGCGTACGCGCCAGCGTCGGGCTCACGCAACAGATGGCAACAGGGCAACACCGCCACCCGGGCCCGCGCCGCGATGGCGGCGGCCAGTACGTCGTCGGTCAAAGAACCGCACGCGTGCGCTGAGACCACGACGTCATGATGCGTCAGCGCCACGGAAGCGAGCGGTGCACGTCGCAGCTCGATGCGCCCCCTCAGCTTGGGCCATCGCGCCTCGAGGACCTCTAGCAGTCGCGGCGCGCTCTTCGGAATCCTCGTGTCGACCGCTACCGCAACCGGCGACGTATCGTCGAGGATCAGCATGAGCGCAGCGAGCAGGCCATGCCCACAGGCGAGGTCGACGACACGACCACCACGAAAGAGCCGTCTGACCCGCCTCGCCACCTCCCAGGACTCGTAGAGCTCTTTGCGCGGTAGACACCCGGCAGCACACACCGTGCGCGCCACCTCGTCGAACAGCGTGTTGCCCGAAAAACGTGCGGCAGAGCGCTCGGTGAGCCGCACGCGCAAGGAGGGATCGAGTGCCGCCTCCGTCACGGAGTGACCCCCGATGACGTACTCCACGATGACATCAGCGCTTGCACTGCGCGCTCCTCCGCGACGAGTGCAGGACTGAGGCCGGCGGCCGTCAGGTCGGTGTCTGCGAGCGCCCCGCAGGCATGGCCTCGCAGGAACGTTTGTAGGAGACCTTGGGCAGAAGCTGCGTCGTCGAAGTCGCTGCCAGTCCGTCCTGCGTGCTGAGCCCTCGCCACGTAGCCACGCATGCGCTCTTGCTGCGCTGACAGCTCACGCCGGAAGAAAGCAAAGGTCGTCGCCCACCGGGCCACCAGTTGTGCAGGATGCAGGTCCCAGCCTCGGTACACACCGTCGACCAAGGCGAGCTCGATGTTGCGGGCATGTTCCCGTAACGCACCCACAATCGCGGCCTCGTTTTCTTTCTGCTGCGTCGTCGTCAACGACACACCCACTGCAACCCTGTGAGGCGCAACCGGGATGCGGTGCGTGGCCCCATCGCTGACCACGACGCCGGTGCCTGCCAAGGAGAGTTGCAACAGGCGCCGCACCTGCGCGGCCAACGGGTGATCGGCGCGCTGGCACGGAGCGGTGACACTGAGGGATCCGAGCAAATCATAGACACCGAGGTGAACGCTGCGCACGCGGCGCTGTCCCGCGGCGAGGAGCGCTGCGGTGACGAGGTGCCCCTCGGGGCTGAACAATCCCTGGGGAGATTCCACCATGAGCTCAACACCAATCGAGCCCGGGAGCAGTCCGAGGTCGCGTTCCAGGAGCGCGAGCGCGTCTGCGAGTACCAAGACTTCGCGGGAGTCTTGCACTTTGGGGAGGGTGACGACGAAGTCTCGTTGTTCTCGTATCGCCTCGTGGGCCTCGGTGAGGAACAGGTCGAGCGTACGCAGGGAGCGACGCGCAACGTCGCCTCGCAAGGTTCGGATGCGAATGCCCGAAGCACTCGGCAGCCCTCCGCGACGGTGCGCGTCGACGTAGGCACGTGCAGCCGAGACCGCGCAGCTGTCTTCCTCGTCGGGGCTGAGCGCTCCAAGACCATCCTCGAAGTCAACCCGGAGGTCCTCGATGGGTCGCACTGCCAGCTTGCGCTCCACAGCGGCGTGGACCACCGCGGCCGATGTTGCCTCGACCTCCGCGATCGCCCCGAGGCGGTCGGGTGTCGCTACCCTTTCTTGGAACACGTTGCGCGCCAGAGTTCCCATCTTCTCGACCGTGTCGACGCGAAAACGGGCGGCGCTGCAGTAGAAGACATGGAGCGGTGCCCGCCACGCAGACCCTGACTTGCGCTCCCTCGGCAGCTCACTGAGCAGCGCACCGAGCTGGTCTGGCTGCAAGGTCGCTCTCATGGCATCTCCTCTGACACGCAGATGGGGAGGACGCTACGCGAAGCCGTGGTGTTCGCCCACCTCGATGTGCCTCGCGCAGAGCGACTGTGGAACGTGTCGCGAAACGGGTCACCCAAGACAGTCTTGGCACGCCCTCGCTAGCCTTGACGAATGACGATGTGGCACCTGATCAGACGTTCTGCCCTCGCCCTGCTCACGGTGTGGGGAACCTCTTTCTTCGTCTCTGCGCCTGAAGACGGGGTCACTGAAACCAACGCCTGCGATGGGAGGCACTTCGTCGCTCCGCGACGGCAGCGACCTCAGGTGGGGCTGCGCCTCGTCGCAACGGAGCGGATGCCCGACGCGGCGTTCCGTGGCGCCGAGATCTATCTCGTGGAACACGGCCCGCGCGGTACGGTAGGTGTCATCACGAACCGCCCACTACAGCTCCGCCACGCCCCCTTGACCCTCCACGACGGGGGACCGGTGGGCAAAGACGCCGTATTGTTCCTCCACAGCCAAGACTACACCGCGGCGGGCACGGTAGCCCTCGGCCCCGGTGTCGCGCTCACCGCCACCCCTGACGCCATCCACGATGTTCTCGAGGGCAAAGGGCCCGCCCGCTGGTTCCTCGCGTGGGGCTACGCGGGCTGGAAGCCGGGACAACTCGAGGGCGAGCTGGCGACGGGCGTGTGGCGGCTCGAGGAGGGCTCGCCCTCCTTCCTCGTGCCCTTCACGCTGCCGTGATGCTCTGGTCGTTGGCGCGCCACCCCCGCGCTCTCCGTGCGCATCACCGTCGGCTGCGGCGTGCTCGCCCACGGCTTCTCCCGCCTGCGCTGCCATGACTGGGGACACGAGGAGCTCGTCCCCTTCGCCTG
>JBMTAX010000215.1:0-5820 GCA_049429145.1 Myxococcota bacterium | reverse complement strand
CCACGTGGCTGGCGTCGCCATGCTCGCCAAGGCGCTGAACCCTCTCGTCAGCCAAGGTGCATTCCAGGACTTGCTCGAGGACACGGCGGATGGTGATGTCTCTTGCCCCGCAGGCTGCGGCGCGGGTCTCATCAACGCTGCTCGGGTGCTCCGGGGGCTCGAGGGCGCTGAGGCTGTGCCTCTCGTCGTCTTGAGCCCGGCGGTAACCCGCATCGGACGAGGTGACCGCGATGCCGAACTCACGCTCGAGAACCTCGGTGACGTCACCACTGACGTCAGCCTCAGTGTCGGCGGCCCCCAGCGTGCGCAGGTGACACTGTCGCTCGTCGAGGCACGCTTGGCGCCCGACGAGAGGTTGTCTGTACACGTCGACATTGCCAGAGACGAGACAGACAGCGGTGAAGTCACCATCTCCGTCGCGTTCGAGGGCAAGGTCATCGACGCCAAACTCGTTTGGAACGCCGATGTGGTGCGGGTCGCGCGCTCTGTATTGGTCGCTGCACTGCGTATCGAAGGGGAAGGCTTCACCGTGGCCAAAGAGACGACGGCGACGGAACTCGACGAATACCGTTATCGCTTGTCGAATCTAGAGCCAGGCCGCTACCTCATTCTCGGTCTCTCCGACGACGATAACGACGGTGAATATGAAGACTTCGAAGGCGTCGGAGGCTACCCCCGAATCGAGCAGGTGGCAGAGATTGAACTGGCGTCAGGTGCGCGCGTGACCGATATCGACTTTCTTGTCGCCCCGGCATTCGTCTACGAAGACGACGACGGGCAGGGCATCGGGGGAATCGGCGCAGGGTGCAGCGCGAGCAACGACTGCGACGGCGAGCTGTATTGCGAGCAGCTCTTCGACGGTGGTTATTGCACCCGTGATTGTTCCTTGGGGGCCGCTTCGTGTCCTGCAGGCTCTGCTTGTTTCTGTCTTGGCGATGACGGTGCGAGTGGATGCGCCTATCGCATCTGCCTGCAGGAATGTGTGAGTGACGGCGAGTGCCGAGTGTCTGAGGGGTACGTGTGCGACGTCGACAGCACTTGTTACCCTACATGACGCCGTAGGCCCCTTCGCGCTTCGCGAGGGCGTCAGCTGCCTTCACTCGATAACGTCGTCGGTCTTTGGAGGGATGATGAAGTTTCTACACGCCATGGTGAGGGTGCGGGACCTTGATGCCGCGCTCGACTTTTACGTCAGCAAGCTCGGGCTCACGGAACTTCGACGACGAGACAGCGAACGAGGAAGGTTTACCCTCGTTTTCCTCGCCACCGGGGCCGACGCGCCTCAGATCGAGTTGACTTATAACTGGGACCAAGAGGAACCCTACACGGTGGGGCGGAACTTCGGGCACCTCGCCTACGAGGTAGACGACATATATGCCACCTGTCAGCGATTGCTCGACGCTGGTGTGACCATTCATCGGCCACCACGAGATGGCTACATGGCTTTCCTTCGTTCCCCAGATCAGATCAGCATTGAGCTGTTGCAACGAGGCGGTGCTTTGCCTCCTTGCGAGCCGTGGACCTCGATGCCCAACGTGGGTGAGTGGTAGCGCCCGCGACTTGAGGGTCAGTCAGAGCCGCTTGCCACATGAGGCGCAGTACTGCGCATCTTTGTCATGTCGGTTGCGCCCACAACCGCCACAGGCTGACGACGAGCGACCCTGCAACTGAAGGTTATATTCGGCCGCGACGATCCCGGTTGGCACCGCGATGATTCCAAAGGCAACGATCATCGCTACACCAGCGATCAGTCGACCGAGCGCGGTCACGGGCACCAGGTCCCCGTAGCCCACCGTCGTGATGGTGACGACCACCCACCAGATGGCGTCGGGAATCGTGCGGAAGGTCTGGGGCTCCACCTCGTGCATGGTGAACGCGAGCACGAGGACAAGGACCGAGACGGTGAACAAGAAGACGCCGATCTTCGTGTGGCTGGCTGCCAGGCTGTCGAGCAGTAGAGAAGCAGCAGACATGTAATGCCCCACCTTCAGGATGCTGAAGATGCGCAGCACTCTGAACAGGCGGAAATAGGCCAGGTCGAAGCCTTGGAACACGAAGGGCAGCACAGCCAGGAGATCGACGACGCCCCAGAAGCTGAAGATGTAGTCCCGCTTGCGCCGTGCCACCCAGAGACGCAATGCATACTCACCAACGAAGACGATTCCGACCCCGCGCTCGACCAGGCGAAGTGCGCTGTGGTGTTGTTGCATGAACTCGGGAATCGACTCCAAGATCAGCGCCATGACGCCGATGGCGATGCAGAAGATCAGAACCACGTCGGCGATACGGCCCGAACGTGTCGCGGTACCGACGATGAAGTAACGCACGAAGGCTCGCGCTCGGCGCAAGGAAGATGCCATACGCCGAGCATGCCCGAGTCGACGCCGCTCTGGGGAACTCCACCGGGTGCGCGGGCGGAAAAACCATCGTTTTCACGGGGGCACCGATTCCGCGGGGACGGTGGTGCGGTGCGGACGGCGCCTCGGGCTTGCAAACGACACGCGCCAGAGCGATGAAGCAAGGATGACGACCCCCGAACAGCTGCTCCTCGAGGTGCGCGATGCGGAACAGGCCGGCGAGCCAGAGGCGATCGATGCGGCCCGCGAGGCGTACCTTGAAGTGGCAAGCCCCTGCGCCGAGGCTACCGAGATTCGCTACAAGCACGGGCTCGCCCGCTTGTTCCGTGACCGTGACGTCGACGGTGCCATCACTCTCTTCAAAGAGGCGGCGCAAGACAAAGGGTCACCGTTTGGGCAGGAAGCACGTATCTCCTATGCCCTCTGTCTCTTGCAGAAGAACAAGCGACAACAGGCCATCTTTGAGTTGCGCAAGCTTCTCCCCCAGGGGGCACCTCCCTCGTTTCACACCGTACAGGCCCTTGATTTCATGGCGATGTTGCTTCGTGAATCGGGCGCCGCCCCTGCCGAACTCAGCAAGGTCGATCAGCAACGGCTGACACACCTCTCCGAGCTCGCCACTGCCGCCAAAGAGACGTCTGAGCAAGCTCACCTTCGTCTGCGGCTTGCCGCAGCACACCTCGACCTCGGCACCGCCAGCGACATCGAACGTGCCCGCGCCGAGCTCAATGTCGTGTTGAAACTTGGGGTCGCCGCGGGAGAAGCCTCGCTGGAGGCAGCGAGAGAGGCCCTGAAGACCCTGCCGCGCTAATGTGCGGCAGAGCAGGCGCTGACGCAGTAGCGGGCGCAACGGAGCGTCTTTACTTGCGTCCCTCAGCACGTCTGCAGCGTCGGAGACACTGTGCAGCTTGGCCGACTCCACGTCGAGAACTTCCGCAACCTCCGGAAGGTGACGCTGCTCCCTGATGCGCGCGTGACGGCGTTCGTCGGCGACAACGGCCAGGGCAAGACCAATCTGCTCGAGGCCGTTCACCTCGCTGCGGCGCTGCGGCCTCTGCGCCAAGTGGAGCGCGCCCGAGAACTCATCACTTTCGGGGAGGAGCGGGGCCAACTGCAGGCCATGTTTTCCCTCGAGGGGCCACTCGACATTGATGTGCAGCTCGAACCTGCGGGCCGCCGTGCCTTGCTCGCAGGCAAGCCCGTCCGTGATGTCGCGGAGATCGCGGCACGCATCGGTGTTATCGCCTTCACACCAGAGGACCTCACCATCGTGCGGGGGGCGCCAGAACGACGACGTAGGGCCCTGGACCAATTCGCGTTCGGCCTCAGGCCGAGCTTCGCTACCCTCGCGCGACGTTATGAGCAGGCCCTCCAGCGACGAAACCACGTGCTGAGGGCGCCTCGGTACGACTCCGCGTTGCTCGACAGTTACACAGAGCCATTGGTGGAGGCAGGCGTCGAACTCTCTCGAGCGCGTGCCGATGCGGCGGCGCGCTGGGCACCAGAGTTCCACGAGGCCACGAATCACATCACCGGCGGGGCTCTCTCGGCGCACCTGCACTACCAACCGAGCTTCCTCGGCGACGAGGGAAGCCTGCTCGACGAGATGCAAGCAGCGTCGCATTTCCGTGAGCGATTACAGCGACAAGCGGACGCCGAGCGCGTCCGCAAGACCACGCTGTCAGGCCCGCACCTCGATGACCTGACCCTCGAAGTGCATGAGCGAAAGGCGCGCCGTCTCGCGTCGCAGGGAGAGGCGCGGGCGCTCGTGCTTGCCCTCAAGATCGCGTCGGTGCGCCTCTATCGGGATGTGCGCGGCACCGCGCCTTTATTGCTGCTCGACGACGTGGCAGGGGAACTCGACCCCACCAAGGCGAGGTGCCTCTTTGAGACTGCCGCGGGCTTAGGTGCTCAGACCTTCGTCACCGCCACCCACACCGGCGTACTGCCGGCTCTGAAAGAGGCCAAGATCGTACAGCTGCGGGCAGGGCAGGTCGTGGAGTGACCCTCATCGCCCTCGCTTACGGATGCCTCCTCAGAGTTCGAAGACCAGGAGCTGCAACACACGCTCCATCTGCACGTTGATGCCGGGCTCTTGGTGGAACGAAGTGTAGACCACCTTGCCTGCACCCGACGAGAAACTCACCGTGTGCGGCACGTTCGAGAGCGTCTCGCTGAGCGGCAGGAGCGGTACAGGGTTCACCACAGCGTTGCCGCGAATAAAGACTCGTACCGCGCTCGAGACGGACTCCATCACGGTCCATGCGGGGAGCGGGTAGTGCAGCTCGAGCTGGGAACTGCCGAGGGCGTTCGCCAGCCCAGCATCGACCACATCGGCGATGATTGAATCAATGGTCGCCCCCGCTTGGGCGCTCTGCGGCGCAGCGTCGCTGCCGTAGAATTCGATGTAGTTCGGGAAGCTCGCTTCGATGATGTCGTAGGCCTGATCGGAGGCGTAGACGCTGCCACCATTCGCGACGAACTGGCGCAGGTTGTCCCGCATGATTCCGCTCGTGCCCAAATTGTTCAGGAAAGCAGTCTCATCGAGCCCACAGTTGAGAAAGACGATGTCGTATTGCGACAGCAATTCGTAGTCGGTGAGCAAGGCTTCGGCCCAACCGCTCGAATAGTCCGTGATGTTCGCGGGGTCGATGCCCACGTTGAGCAGCACGCTCTTCACATTGTCCCAAAGCCCGGCCACGACGGCGATGTTGACGTCTTGGTCAAGGGCACATTCCTCCTCGGGAATATCGACGATGCCATTTGCTGGCACCTCGACAACGAAGGTGGAGGTAAAACTCCCCTTGGTCACTGTGACCTCAACGTCTTCTCCTGCGGGTACTCCGCTCAGGGTGTATCGCCCTTCCTCGTCGGTCGTGGTTTCGACGACGCCGTTTGCGGTCGAGACCGTTACGGTGGCATCGGCCAGCCACGTCGAACCATCGGGCGCGCAGACACGTCCGCGCACCGTGCCCGTCGCTGGCGGGGGCGGGGGCGGGTCGCACGAGGATGGCGTCTCGATCGTGGTGTCTTGCCCGTCCGTGATGACGACATCGTACTCGCGATAGAACGTTCCTTTGTCGACCTTCAGCACATATTGGCCTTCGGGAACGTCTTCGAGGACGAAGCACCCGTCGGTGTCGGTCCCTGTGATGAGCGGGTCGCCACCCGCGGTGACGATATACACGTTGGCGCCTTCCACCCACGCGCCGCGTCCGTCGTCACACACGCACCCAGAGACGCTCCCGCGGGTGTCTCGCGGAGGTGCAGGTTCGCGGCACTGCGCGTCGATGATAGTGGTGACTTCACCGCTCTCGATCCGCGTCTCCCAGCTGCGCTGTTCCTCACGGTAGTCGACGGTGATGGTGACCGGGCCCGCCGACAGCCCTTCTACGCGATATTGCCCAAAGCGATCGGTCTCGACTTCCACTTCACGGTCGATGGAGGCGACCATCACCGTGAC
>JBMTAX010000214.1:0-5840 GCA_049429145.1 Myxococcota bacterium | reverse complement strand
GGCAAGAGGGCGTCTCCTTTTGGCGTTTCGATTTGAGCGAGTTGCCGTCACCGCTTCCTTCGAGCGCCACGCCCCGTCCTACCGGTTGCGCGCATCTCGCCTTTAGCCCCGATGGCAGCCGAGTCCTCTGTACGGACCAACCCACATACCATTACGAGCCACACACGCCTCCCAGTGGAGCTCCTTACAATGTCGGGTTCAATCGCTTGTACGGTTTCAGTCGCGAGACGAGAGCTGGAGTAGAGGGCTACTATTCCGTGCGAGGCGCCGAGCCTCTATTCGATCACCGGGCACCGGCGGAGCTCGATGACATCGAGCAGATTTGGGACCAGAGCGATGGTCAAGAGTGCGAAACCTGCTACACAAAGCGGGCTGAGTTATGCGGGGGAAATGACGCCGTCATCGCCAATGTCTATTGCGCGACCCCGCCGCCCCAAGCAGCGCTCTTCGCCCGCGTGATGTGGATCGACTTCAGAGACCCCTCGGCACGGGTCTATGTCGACATTACGTCCTTGCTGGAGGACGATCGCGGGGTGCCTCGCGGCACGCTCGGTAGCTTCAGCGCTGCGTGCCGCTGATTACCCGACGTCAGTCACGGCTCTTAATCGAGCTTCAGCTTCTTGCGCATTCGGCTGCCCGCCTTCGCCTTCACGAAGTAGGGCTGCCGAATGTCGAATTCCGGGTTGACGAGCAAGAGCTCCACCTCTCCTGCGGGTATGACGACGTCCACGAGCGGGGTGTCACCGAGCTTCTTTTTGCCGAGGTAGACCGTCGTCCATGGCACGGTGTCGAGCGTCAGCTTCGCTGTGGCCTGCTCCGCGACCTCGGGTCGGACCTCTGGGGTCCGCGGCGGCTCCGGGGCCAACGGTGGCTGCTGGGCATCCTTGTTGACGCGCCCCGCACGTGGCCGACCGCTAGCGGCGCGTGGAGCCTCGTCGACAGGCGCTGCCTCCGTCGCGCCTTCCATGTTGGGAGCGGCGGGCGGAGCTTCCTCCGGGGGAGGCGGCGGTGGGTCGTCCTCGACCAGGGGCTCTGGCACCGGTGGGCTCGCCGCGACGTCCGCTACGGGAACCTCTGCCCCGGGCTCGGGCTGCGACGACGGGGGGCGAACGCTGTCTTGAGGACCCGCCGTGGTGTCGTGGCCCGCGGGCGGCACTTCCACCCGGGGGCGTCGCTCCGGGGCGAGTAACGCGTAGCCTCCCCCGAGCAACATCAAGATCCCAAGGCCACCGAGTATCCCCGCTGCGACGCGTTTGCCGCTGGAAGTTGGCCGAGGAGGCCCCCCTTCCTTTGCATCCGCGGCAGTGACGGCAGGGCGACCGGGGTCTGTGAGGGCGCTGGGTGCAGGTGCCCCCGGCGGAGCGGGCAGCAGTGGTTTCTGCCATACCTCGCCTTCCTGCGTCACCAGGGGGGAACGTCGACCCGAGGAGGGAGTGGTGCCGTCTTGCTCAGGCACAACACCAAGGTCTGGGATATGTACGTCGGATTCTGGCTCGTGACCGGCGAGGGCAAGGCGCGGATGAGAGTCAGAGTCGCTCGCCCCACCCCGCAGCGCGTCGTCGTCATCGGTGCCCGCTAAACCTGCGAGACAATCGTCGAGGACGCGCTGCTGTCGCTCCCGCACGTCATGAAAGAGCCGGTGCATCAGCTCACGCGTTTCAGCGGCCCGAAAGCGCCGTCCTCTGCGCATGGCTTCATCAAGAGCATCGCGAAAGTCTTCAGCGCTGGCGAAGCGTTCTTGCGGGCGCTTCGCCAGAGCTTTCAGCACTACCGAGGACAGGGCAGGGTCACAGTCCGGGTTCGCCTCTACCGGCGGAACCGGCGGTTCCGCCAGAATGCGTTCCACGCTCTTCAGGACGCTATCCGCCTTGTAGAGCCGACGACCTGCCAGCATCTCCCACAACACGATGCCGGCGCTGAAGACGTCGCTGCGGGGGTCGAGCGGTTCCGATTGGCACTGCTCGGGGCTCATGTATGCGTATTTGCCCTTGAGCACCCCCGCGTCGGTTTCACTCACCCGCATGGCCGCTTTGGCGATGCCGAAGTCGACGAGCTTCGGTGCCCCATCGTAGCTGACGAGGACATTCTGCGGGCTGATGTCGCGGTGGATGATGTGCAGGTCGCGGCCACGCGCGTCTTTTGCCGTGTGGGCCGCGTGCAGGGCATCGAGCACGCCGAGGAAAAGACCGGCCCACAGCGTGCTGTCCGGGTACTCTCCCGACCGCTTCGCGATGCGCAGCAGCACCCCTAGGTTCTGCCCGTTGATGTGTTCCATGACGATGAAGTAGCGCCCGTCTACCTCTCCGACGTCGTAGGTATGGACGATGTTCGGGTGGGAAAGCGCCATGGACAGGCGGGCTTCATCGAGGAAGTTGTTGACGAGCTCGGGGTCGCCCGCGAGGTGCGTGTGCAGCCGCTTGATGACCAGCAGCTTCTCGATTCCGCCCGGACCCGGGGTGTAGGCTAGGTAGATCTTCCCCATGCCACCGTGTCCTAGCCGACCCAGCAGGACATACTTGCCGAGCCGCTGGCGGGCGGTGGGCTTCATGACCAGGCGCTCGACCTCTGCTCTCTGCAACGCCTACGCTCCTGGGTGAGTTCCCGCTCTGACAACGGCCGAGGAAGGAGATCGTTCTTCGGCTCCTGCTCACCTTCCGCTAAGATCTTGCACGATGCCGCGCTTTCGTCCCCTTTTCTGTCTCTTTCCGGCGCTCCTCACCTGGTGCGTGCCCGGAACAGTGTGGGCAAAAGCCGTAGAGGAGGCCCGCGCCGCCTACGCCGACCTCGACTACGACAGCTGCCGTCAGAGCGCCACCGCTGCTCTCAGGGAGCCGGGAACGTTGAGCGAGCGCGTGAGCGCGTATCGGTTGCTCGGGCTCTGCGCCGCCGCTCTCGACGACGGAGAGGCTGCTCTCGACGCTTTCATCCAGATGCTGGCCATCGACCCTACGGCAGAGCTCCCTCGGGGGGTCTCCCCTCGCTTCCGGTCGTCTTACCTGGAGGCCCGTGGTCATTGGGGCAGCAAGCCCCCCATCGCGCTCCAACTCGAGGCAGACCACACCGAGGGCAAACGACGCGTGGTGCGGCTGCGTGTGATCGACGAGGCCGGCCTCATCGACCGGATCGCATGGCAGGACGACGAGGGAGAACGGGCCCCGGCGCTCAAGAGTGCGCCGCGCATGGAACTGGAGGTGCCCGCAGAGCTCCTCCTCACCGTGGTGGCTCTCGACGCCCGGAGCGGCGTTGTCGCCGAGCTGGTGCTCCCGACCAATGAGCCTGTGCCTGTCGCTGCACAGACCCAAGCCGCCACGGAAACCGACCCTACAGATGCCTCGGGGGTCTGGTTGTGGACGAGCGTCGGCGTCGGCACCGCCCTGGTGGTCCTCGGTGGCGGTGCAGCGGTGGCCGCGGCGCTGCTCGCGCCGCCCGCGCGCGTCGACCTCCAGAGTACCGTCGTCTTCGGTAACCCTTGACCCTTGGACTCTCTCATGTGCCCCACGCGCCGTCTGTTCCGCGCCTCGCTCATCGCAGTCGTCACGCCCGCCTTGTCCATCGGTGTACTCGCTTGCCAGAAGCGGGAGAACGTCGCGGCCCAGGAGCGTCTCGCGACCCCTGAGGCGCCCGACCCCCTCATCGCTCAGGCGGCCGAGGTGCTGCTCGCCAGCAATCTGGTGGACGACGACAAGCTACGCGACCGCGTCAACTACATGACCTTTGCAGAGATGACGAAGCGCCTCGGCTCCTTGAAACTGGAGACCGAGGGCGAGCTGTCGTTCGAGCGGAGCGACCTCAAGGTTCGTTCCAAGGAGACCGTCACCCTGTTGCAGGCGCCCGAGGGCGACTTCGAGGTCACCACTGTCACCGCTGATGGGAGCACCCAGCAGATCGTCTTCACCAACGGCATCTTGTTTTTGAAGAATAATAACGGTCGCTGGCGTGCGAGCCGCGACCCCGTCGGAGAGCGCACCGAGTTACGGGAGGAGGGCGCAGGCATCTGGCGGTCTTTCTACGAACTCTTCGACCACGCCCTGGTCTTCGAGCCTCGCGGCGAGACCACCTACAAGGGCCGGAGCGGGGTGCGCTATGGCCTACGCGTCGCCGAGGAGGAGGCCGCAGCGCTCGCCGCCGCACGCGCCGAGGCTGAGGTCCCTCGACTGCCTAACGACGACGCTGCCGGGGCGGACGATACCGATGCGGGGCCTACGGCGACGCCGGAAGAGGTGCAGCGCTGGGTGTCGAACCGCCTCACCACGTGGCGCAACAAGACGAAGCCGGGCGGCGGCAAGGGCGAACTTATCGTCGACCGCGAGTCTGGTGTCATCCTGTCGGTTCGCTTCGAGGGTCGTTTGCTCGTCGTGGACAGCAAACGACCTGCCGAGCTGAAGGTTTCGCTTCGACATGAGGTCAGCGACATCGGTCGTCCTCTCGAGGTCGTCGTGCCCAAAGACGCCATCGACGAGGTGGTCCGGAAGAAGTGGCCGGTCAAGCCTCGTGAGATCCTTGAGAAGGACGGCATCGTGGCACCGTTGCCCAAAGAGGAGACTGCGGCCGCCGCGGGTGGCACCCCGTGACCGAGGCCGTCGCACGCAGCTCTCTTGCCGCTGCCCGGCGCGTCGTCGTCAAAGTGGGCTCACAGCTGCTGGCGGCCGAGCCTTCGACTTTCGCTCGCGTCGCCGCGGACATTGCGGCCCTCGTCACTGCGGGTAGACAGGTCGTGCTGGTTACGAGTGGTGCCATCGCCTTGGGTCTCGAACCCCTCGGACTCACAGAGCGCCCTCGCGACCTCGTCGGTCTGCAAGCCGCCGCCGCCGCGGGCCAGTCGCGGCTGATGCGTCGATGGATGGACGTGTGCGAAGGCGTGCACGGCATGCGCTGCGCACAAGTGCTTCTCACCCACGCCGACCTCGCCGATAGGCGACGTTATCTCAATGCGCGCTCGGCCCTCGGGCGGCTCCTCGGGGCCGGTCTTCTGCCGATCATCAACGAAAACGACACGGTTTCCGTCGAGGAGATCAAGCTCGGCGACAACGACCTGCTCGCAGCTGAGGTTTGTGGTCTCATTGGCGCTGCTGCGGTGGCGCTGCTCACGAGCTCCGATGGACTCATGAGCGGCGATCCAAAGTCCGACCCCACTGCCGCTCGCATCCCCTTCGTCACCGACGTCAATACTGCAAACGGTCTTATCGGCATTCCCTCACGCTTCGGTACGGGGGGCATGGGCACCAAGCTGCGCGCAGCTGAGTTGGCCCGTCGACATGGTGCGGTCACGGTGATCGTCCCCGGCTCAAGAGCGGGCGTTCTCGCCGCAGCCATGGCCGGTGACGATGTGGGTACGGTGTTTTCGCCTCCCTCGGAGAGTCCGGCGCGTGCCCGCAAGCGCTGGATCGCCCACACCCTCCGTCCCGCAGGAACGCTGATCGTCGACGAGGGGGCGAAGGCTGCGCTCGAGCAGCACGCGAGCTTGCTCTACGCAGGCGTGCGCGAGGTGCGCGGCCGCTTTTACGAGGGAGATTGCGTGGAGGTGGCGCTCTCCGACGGTGCCCCCTTCGCACGGGGACTGGTAGCTCTCGACCACGAGCGCGCGGCGAAGGTGGCTGGCCTCAAGACTGCGGCTGCTCGTGAGCGACTCGGCGAGTTGTTGCCGAATGAGCTCGTCCACAAAGATGACCTCGTGATGTTGTGACCCACCCAAAAGACGGAAGAGCACGATGACCGAAGTCGACGAGAATGCCCGCGCTCTCACCCGCCGTGCGCGCGCGGCGGCCCGCGTCCTTTCGCGCGCATCCCCCGAGACCAAGAACCATGTCCTCGCCGTCGTTGCCGCATCCCGCGGGGGCGGT
>JBMTAX010000213.1:0-5879 GCA_049429145.1 Myxococcota bacterium | reverse complement strand
TCGCCAGGTAGTGCCGAATAGAGCTTCGAGGGCCACGTCCTTCACGCCAGCCGCGAGGGGCCACACATTGGTGGCGCCCGTAATGGCTGCGGACAGCACGAGAGGGACGGCGGGCGTGCGGCGGCCGACGTCATAGGTAGCGCCCGCGCGGAAGGTGAGCTCTTGTGCCGCCTCGAGATTCTGCAGCGTCTCGGGCGGGCGAAGCCTACCCCCAACGTTTGCGACGACGGAGAGAGCCTCGAAGAAGGAGCGCCCGAGCGCCAGCTCAGGGCTGAAGGTGAAAAAGCCCTCTCCCGAAAAAGCACCGAAGGGAAAAGCTGTGGGCGACGAGAACCCCGTGAGCAACGCGAGGTCGATCCCGTGGTGCGCCGAGGACAACAGTTGGAATTTGGGGACCACGCGAAGGTCTCCAATCCCACTCGTGAGAGCAGGTATCGCGCTCACCCCTTCAAGCGGGTCGCCGAGTTGAAACAAGGCGAGTGGCAAATCGACACCAACGCCGAACCACGGGGCGAATGCGAGAGCCCCTGTGAGATGGCCGCCGATGCGATGGCCCACAACCGCGCCGACCCGACGATAGACGCCGTCATCGTCGGGCCGGTAGGCCAAGAGGGGGTTCAACGCATAAGTACCCCACGCGGATGCCTCCGCCTCCCACGCTTCGCCGACAATGGGGGACTCCACGTCGAGCCAACCGTTGCCGGTCACCGTGGGGCGGAAGCGTTCTGCGGGAAAGCCCGCGATCCCCCCGAGACCGAGTTCACCGATGCCATCGCTCTGCGCAAAAGTGGGCGGCGCGAGCGAGGTGGTCGCGAGCAGAAGAAGCCCGACCGCAGTGCCACGATGGCGACGTCGTCGACGACTGACAATGGCGAGTCCGAGCAGAAAGAGCCCAATGGGAAGGCGCTCGCGGCCTGCGGCGGCACATCCGCCACCAGGCCCGCCTCCGTAGAAGCGAACCTCATCATCGATGAGACTGTTGTCCGCGTCGGGGTCGCAGGCGTCACCGAGCCCGTCGCCGTCGGTGTCATAGCGAGGCTCGCCGTCTTTCACGTTGGGGCAGTTGTCGAGCGCGTTGACCACCCCATCGCCGTCTTTGTCACAAGTGCGGGCGTCTGGGTCAGGGTCACAAGGGTCATCAGGGTCAGACTCTCCGTCTTCGATGAGGCCATTGCCATTCAGATCTTCACCAGCGACGCACACCGAAGGCACCTCGGTACCGTCGTCACAATAGCCGTCGCCATCACGGTCGGGTTCGCCAGCCAGGCGGCCGGTGAATGCGGCGAGTCGGTCTGGGTGCGTGATTGCTTCGAGCGACAGGTCGTCATGCTGAGGGTGGGAGACTCGCCAGGCCCCTTGCTGCAGTGGTGCGGTCGTCGACCAGACAGGCACGCCCGCGCTGCGCTCTAGAGCCTCGACCAAGCTGCGGCCGTAGCCGGCCTCGCAGCTCCAAAGAGCGATGCCATCGATGGGCAAGCGAGAAAGAACCTGGTGGCTTCTGGCCACGGCTGTGTCGTCATGCCACGCACCACCAAACCGTATGCGCCCTGCCTGCCCGTGCGCGACGAGGTGCAAGGTCCCGAGAGGCCCATGCTGCTCTGAGAGCAGACGCACCTGCGAGGCTACCGTAGTCCAATTGCTTCCAGGCCCCAGCACGATGACCTGTGATGCCCGCCCATCGAGGAGGTCCACGAGGTCTGGGTCCTCGCCGTCCACAAAGACGAATGGCGTCGACGAGACCGCGATGGCACCAGCGGCAGCAGCATCAAGCGCAGGCGGCGCGGCGGTGACCACTCCGAGGGGCGCAGCGATAACCCCAAAAATGCAGAGTGCGGCGCAGAAGCGATTGCCGAACATAACCACCTCGAGGAAGGACATCTGGATACCCCGAAGCGCCAGCCAAAAGCCAATGAATCAGCTCGAGGGTACTTCGGTAATCCACGGCCCTGCCGGAGAGCATGGCCCAGACGCTTGCGCCGCGCCGCCTGTTGCACCAGGGTGTCAGCGTGAGCCCGACGGTCAGGCACATCTCGCTCGCATCGCTGCGCCGAATCGACAGAGGCACCTCTGCCCTCGTGCAGATCCTGTGTGCCGTGGTAGCTGCTACTGGCTGCAGGCAAGCGCCCTCACCCCCGCGCGACGATACGCCGGTGTTGCCGGCGGATCTCGCACAGCGCCTTGCTTTCAGCGACGGCACCGAAAATGCGGGTCTCGGTGCAGCACCTGCCCAGGGGCGACTCGAGGGGTTTCCCCGAATGCTCGGGGGGATCGCGGCGGCTGATATCGACGATGATCTCGATATCGATCTTCTTCTCCTCTACCCCGGCCTGCGGGGAATGGCATTGTTTGAGAATCTTGGAGGGGGGCTTTTCGAAGAGGTCACCACCCTCAAAGTGGACGCGCCGCAACTCATTCATGCTGCGGGCGGACTCTGGCTCGACGATGATGGCGATGGTGACCTCGATCTCTTGATCACGGCCCATGACCTGAAGGGTGCTCACTATTTCCGACAAATGGAGGGACATTGGCATATGGAACCCGCTGCAGGCCTCGATGCAGTGCGGTATGCCGTTTCGCCGACCGCTGCTGACATCAATCGCGACGGCTGGCTCGATCTTTTCGTCACCCATTGGGATCTCGCCCTCGCTCATTTCTTGGCAGAAGACACTGAAGAAGAGTTGCTCTTTCTCCTGCACGGCGGCGCCGATGGCTTTCAACCACCTCCTACTGCTATGGGTCTCGACGAAGAGACTTTGCCCTTTTCTTTCGCAGGGCACTTCATCGACATCGATGAAGACGATTTGCCCGAATTGCTCTTGGCCTCTGACTTTGGGGAGAGCCGAATCCTGAAAAACGAAGGCGGCGTGCATTTCAGCAGGATGGAGGCTCCCCTCAGCGACGAGCATGGCATGGGGGCCGTCGTCTTCGATTTTGATAACGACGGTGACCAAGATTGGTTTGTCACCAGCATCGCGACTCCCGCGGAGCTGGCGGAGCTACCCGAGGCAGAGAACTACACGGGCAATCGGCTCTACCGAAACGAGGGCGCGGGGCGTTTTATCGACGTCACCGAGACTTCTTTTTTGAGGGACGGCGGGTGGGGCTGGGGCGCGTGCGCCGCGGATTTCGACAACGACGGGTGGCAGGATCTTTTTCACACCAACGGATTCGAACCGTACGACATTTCGGCGTCGCTCTTCCGCAAAGACCCTGCCCGCCTGTTCTTGAACCTCGGTGATGGACGTTTTGTCGATGTTGCCTCTCCCGTTGGCCTTCTCGATGATGACCAAGGGCGAGGCATTGCCTGCTTTGATTATGACGACGATGGAGATGTCGACATCATCATCATGAACTACCGCAGTGCTCCGCGCTTGTGGCGAAATGATTCCCCATCAGCAAACCATTTCCTGCAGCTGAGCTTGCGAGGGCCGCCGCCCAACACCCGCGCTGTAGGCGCCACCGTCGACATCGACGTGGGTTCCGCGACGCAATCGCGGGTCGTCACGGCGGGCAACACGTACATCGGCCAGCAACCTTATCGCCTGCACTTCGGTCTCGGTGCTGAAGAGCGCGTGGACGAGATTCGTGTGCGCTGGCCCGATGGCGTCGTCACTGTGGAGAGAGATGTCGCGGCAGATCAGCACCTGGTCTTGCGCCGCTAACCGCACATTCGGAAAGGCGAGCGTCACGGGGGCATTTCCCCTGCGAGGATTCGCGTCCAAGCTTCACGGGCCTGCGTCGCGGCTTCGTCAAGCCACGCTTTGTCGCTGGCCACAATGCCGGGCCCTGCGCGACTCGAGGCTGCACTTTCCTCGAGCAGCACCTCTAGCAGCGTCGCGGCGGCGAGATAACTTCCGTGGGGCGAGGGGTGGCTTCCGTCGTCGTCGTAGAGCCCACGAAATCGCTCGCCACCGGCGTTACCGGGTGATTCCAGGTAGACCGCCTGAAAGCCGAGCCCCGCGGGGGCCACCGCGACGGCGTGGGACGAGACCGCTTCGGCAGTGGCGAGGTACCGCGTCATGCCCTCGACCAGTCGCGATTGCATGGTGAGGTAGTCGGAATACAAGTCGGGATTGCGTTCGTCACCGTCGCGATATCCCCAAGTCAAGAGCAGCACCACACGGGCCCCGGCAGCGTCGATGAGAGGGATGAGCGTGTTCCGGACTGCGGCGAGAGAGGCCTCGTGCGTCTCGTCGCCTGAGGGAAAGCCCGGAATCTGCGACTGCTCCTGCAAAACGACGGCATCCCAGCCTCGGTCGTCATGAAGCAGCTGATGCACCATGGTCCCTTCGGTGGTGGCGTCGTCTGCGTGCTGCACAAGGAGACGACCACCTGGCGCATGGACACTGACGTCGAGCGTCCGAGGACAAGCCCGCAGCCCCGCCGCGAGTGCCTGCACGAGGCCAGGCAGCCCTCCATTGCGGGCGGTGTAGGAGTTACCGAGAAAGAGGACACGCATGGGGTTCGTCCCCTCGTCACAGCGGGTGACGTCGGCGCTTTCGACAGACGGTGCGTTCTCTACGGGACCGAGGAGCGCGGGCCCGCACCCACAGAGCGCGCTCAGCGAGGTGACGACGATGACCGACATTCGGTAGACGGTCGCGGATCTTTGCGTCGAGGAGCGCGGTGGCTGCCGGCCGGCCGTTGCAGGCACCTCACGACGAGCCATCGAGAGGACCTTGGGCGGGAGTCCCGTTAGGCAGCGAGCCCTTCAGAGATGCCAGCAGCTCACCGAACACATGATCGACCGGCTGCAGCAGGCGCGCGAGGTTGTCGAAGACGGCGGCGGTGATGAACGCATCCACAGGCTCCCCGACGCGCCGATCCAGGGTGCGCAGGGTGGGCTCGGCGTGCTTCAGCAATCGCTCTGCAGGCTCGTCGATGATGCGTGCCAGCAGTTTCCGTTCGAGGGCCTTGAGCCGGCGGCTAAGAGGTCGCATCGCCTGCTCGATCTGTTGCATCGCGCTTTCGCCGCCTGCTGCCCACATCTTGTCACCCACGGACTTGTCGACAGCAGCGAGAGCTACCGCGACTGCGTCACGAACCCGAGGAGAGAGGCGGTAGAGCAGCAGGGGCCCGAGCCCGGCAAACATCAACGCGGTGCCGGCGGTGGTGGCTCCGAGGGTAAGTCCGACGAGCCCCGCATCCATGCCGAGCTGTGCGAGGGCCTCGAAACGTTTCGGCGTGTCTTTCTCGCGATACCCGTCGAGGAGATTCTTCATGTCCTTGAGGAGCAAGAACCCGCTGCCGACGAGGCCGAGGCTGCGGGACAGGGCTGCGATCACAGGACCGCTCGCCACCGAGGACAAAAACCACCCTGCTGTCAGCGATGTCCAGCCGAGGGCTTGGGCCTCTCCCTCGAGAGATTCGTTTTTGGAGGAACGCTTCAGTTCGCCCGCGCTCAACACACACCAGAGCAGAAGACCTGCGGGACCGAGGAAGCCACACAGCCTCGAGAGTGAGGGCATGCTCCGCACACCGAGGGAGAGTTCCTTGAGGCCCTGCAGCTTCTTCGTGGTGTCGCGCTCGCGAAAGCCTTCCTCGAGGAAGCGATAGGCGTCGACGAAGCGCATGGCGCCGATGACGCCAGGGGTGCGACTCCCGAGTTCCTCCGCATTGCGCGACAAGGTGCTTACCACCGGCATGGTGTCGGGCACGGTGCGCGCGAGCACACCGAGTTCTTGGGCCCTTGTGGCTGCGAGTCTGAGGTTGGTCGCGCCACCGTTGACGACAAAGGCCCTGACCTCCTGCAAGGGTCGCAGCTGCGCAGAAGGCGGACTCGGTGAGGGTGTCGCCTCTGCGCCAGGTGCCTCGAGAGAGATGGTCCGATACCCGGTGAGGTGGTGCACGGTTTGTCCCTCTCCTGCGGTCGTCCCGCC
>JBMTAX010000212.1:0-5888 GCA_049429145.1 Myxococcota bacterium | reverse complement strand
CGATGGGGCAACTCATGCCACATCCAGGGCAGGTCTGAACGAAAAATCGTGAGATCTTTACCTAAAACAATCATGGGTTGCGGCACCCCGGCGCGCATCCCCGCCACTGGCGCATTCCGCCCGCAGGTGGCACCACCACACGTCCGGCGATGGCCGCTCCTACTTCGGCCTGCCCGCTCGGTGGCGTGGTCACCTCGCCAGCAACCTCGATAGTGGGCACAACCACGCCCTGACTCGCGAAAGCGGTCCCGAAGGGGACCTGCCACTGTTGCTCCTTGAGAAAGCGAATAGACCCTGGGTTTCCCTCGTCGTTGCCCTCGGCGGCTTGCTTGGCTGCCTCCGCGCTCGCGTGCACAACCACGTCGAAGCCAGCCAGCGTGTCATTCACCTCTGGACCTGTCACATGCAGGCTACCTCGGTAGGTCCCAGGGGCTGGCGCCTGCAGCGTCGGACGGAAGATACCCGAGCGAAGCTTCTCGGTGACCCGTGCCTCCACGCGGGTCGACCCGTCGAGCACGAGAGTGACCGTGGCGTTCTCCAACGCCTTGAACCCGTCGAGGAGAGTGAGGTGCGCAAGAAATGTGATCTCCTGGCCTGTGACGGCGGGTGGGTGCTCGGCAAAGAGTTCCAGCTTCTCCGTCCACAGGGTGATACCGATCGCGTCCACCCCATGCTCGTGGCCATGTGCGTGCGTGTCGTTATGTTCCGTCTCGTCATGATGACCGTGTTGGTCGCCCTGGGCTTCCCCCCCGTGTGAAACAGACGCTCCATGGGCGGCGCCAATCTCGTGGGGATGTTCGTGGGAGTGACATCCCATGGCACCGGCGAGGAGGACATTGAGTCCGAGCCATGCGGCGCAGAGCGCTCTTGGGTGCGTCTGGTTCATTGAAATTCCCCTACAGCCGCTCGCAGCCGGGCTTCTGCGGATTTCGCCTTCGCGAGCAAAGCGAGCCGACGTTCGGCCACTTCGGTTTGCACCTTTTGCGCGTCCAACAGGTCGACGATGGAGCGCTCCCCCTCGCGGTAGCCGCTTCGGGCCGAGGCGAGGAGTGCCTCCACCCGGCCGGAGGTATGCGACTCAAAACGCGCGAGTTCCCGACGAGCCACGAGGTAGGTCGCGAGAGCGCTCTTGGCTTCGGCATCGCTGACGCGGCGCATGGCATCGGCGCGTGCATTTGCAAGCGCACGTTGGGCCTCGGCTTGTTGGCGGTCGGCTTGCCCGTAGTCGAAGATCGGGACGTCGAGGGAGATACCGATGACATATCCGTAGCCGCTGTCGGCGGCGAAATTGTTCGCGCGCTTCAGACCGCCGCCCATGGACAGCGCTGGCAGCCAAGACCACGCCGCGCGGTCGACGGCATCTCTGGCCAGCTGCAGGGACTCGACGGCCCTGTCCACGGCCGGACGCGACGGACCCTCCACGGCCGCCATGCTCTCGCTGACGTCTGTGCGAAGCTGCAAGTCTGTGGCGATGCGCAGGGACGCTGGAGGGACACCGAGCAGCGCCCCCAATCGGGCCCGCGTGCTGTCGAGTACGCCGCGCGCTTCCGCGAGCTGACTTTGGCTGAGCTCGCTCGCGATGGCGAGTCGGGTACTTTCATAACCCGACGCGGCACCTGCCGCCTCCCGACGCAGCAGGACCCGCGAGGCTTCTTCCAGGTTCGACACGGCCTCGGACAGCAGCACCACTCGGCGCTCTGCCCACACCACGTCGTAGTACGCCAATAGAGCGTCGAGGACGGCATCTCCGCGCGAGACCGAGGCCTCTGCTCGTAGCCAGGCCTCCTCAGAGGCCACCAGGGAGCGTGTGGTGAGCCTTCGCGCGACGTCGATGGGAACCGACGCGGTGAACAGGTCTTGTGCCCCCTGACCGCCTACCGGCCCGGAGTCCACCGTCTCCCTGGCCCAGTCGAGGGCGGGGTTCGGGAACAGTCCGGCGGTGCGCGCACGGGCCTCGGCGAGCCCCTCAGTGGCTGCTGCGACCGCCGCACCGGGAGTACGGGCGCGGCCCAGGCGAATCATCTCCTCTTCGCCGAGCGGGGCCTGTTCGCCCGACGATGTCGTCGCGTCATCTGGGTCGGCGAATGCGCCACGAGCCGGCACGAGCGCCACGACCGCGATGGCGACCAAGCGCCACCCACGACGAGGGTTGCGGGCCACAGGGAGCGCACCATTACGGGGAGTCAGGGAAGCCATGGCCGTCCTTTCGCGCTAGCTGAGAGCGCCGAGCACGGTCTCGAGGAGGTGATGAATCGGCTGAGCCAACGCGCCCACGGCCGCCAGCAACGCCACGGCGAAGAACACGAGAGATCGTGCAAGCCAAGCCGGGGTAGGGCCGCGCTCGTCGAGCAGTGCGTGCACGCGCCCCGGGAGGTCACCCTGGGTGAACGACGGTCCGAGGGCGGTAACTCCCGAAAAGCGAGCGAGAAAAACCAGCGCCGCGGCGAGTTGGGGGCGCCCGCCCCGCAGGGTCGTGGCGGCCTCGGCGTCGGCTGCCAACTCTTGTGCGGCGTAGAGACGCTTTTGCAGTGCTTTCATCGTTGAGGGCAGGTGGCCTATGGCCAGGACAGGAGCGAGCGCACGCCAGAGAGGGTCGCGCCGGGCCGCGTGAACTCGCTCGTGGGCGAGAACCGGCGCCAACATGTCGTTTCCGAGGTTCACGAGCCCGTGCGAAAGATGAATACGCGGCCGGACCACCCCAAGGACGAAGGCCTGTGGATCAGCACCGGGAAACACCAGTGCCTCTGCGTAGCGATCGGACACCTGCGCGAGCGTGTCCGAGGTCGTGCCGCTCAGACGCAGGTCTCGCACAAGGGCCGTCAGCACGACGAGCACCCGCACGCCCAACAGGAGCGAGAGCAGCATCAAGGCCCAGCCGGGGGGGGCTCCGGCGTGATGAGGGCAGAGGTGGGGATGGTGAGACCCGTGTGTGAGGCAGTGATCTTGACCGATGCCCACCGCGGGAAGGAACGAGGTGCCAACCGCGATCGCCGCCATGCAGCTCGGAAGCGAGGCGAGGGCAAGCCACAACGAAACCTGATGCCGCGCCTTGAGAGCAGCGGACAGCCGATCCAGCCACGGTAGTGTCGCCGTGACCGCCCCAGACACCGAGGAAGCGGCGAGAGTAAAGGCTGAGAGGGAAAGGCAGACAAGGCTCGCGCTCACAGCGACTCCTCGCGCTTTCTCCGGATCAGGCTCTCGAGTTCACGAAGCGCCTGCTCGTCGGATTCGGCGAGCAGGTCGACGAACGCGGCCAGTAGGCCGCTCTTGCCGAGCGCTTGCAGTCCGCCAGCGGCCTCCACAACCTTCCGGGCTCGAAATGCCTCCCGATCGAGGGATGCACGGTAGCGATAGGCGTGGGAGACCTTCTCGCGATCGAGCAAGCCCTTCCTGTAAAGCCGCTCCAGTGCCGAGCCCACCGTGTTGGGAGAGATGCCACGTCGCTGGCCTACCGCCGCATGGGTTTCCTGCACGTCGGCCTCTCCAGTGGCCCACAGGTGCTCTAGAACGGCCAGCTCTAGGTCGCCGAGCGGCGGTAGCGGGACGCGCGTGTGCGACATCCACCCGATTGGCCTACAGTAAAGTCCGACTGTCAATCGGAGATATCGACACAGCACCCATCTACTGCTGGCGAGTTCCCCCCGGAAGTAGAGCTCTGCTAGCCTTCTGCTGTGGTTGGTCACTCTCTCTCGCACATCCCCGGCACCGACGGTATCCCGCTGCTCGGCGAAACCCTGCAGTGGCGGCTCGACGCGGCGGCTTGGGCCCGCTCGGGCGTTGCCCGCTTCGGTCCCGTGTTCCGCTCCCACGTGTTCTTCGAGCCAAGCGTGGTCTTCACCCAGGCTGACGCGGCGCGGCACATTTTGATTGATCGGTAAGCTCTTCCGTCGTGGGTTGATGGTGCGCGATTTCGAAGACCACCGGATGCACCGCCGCGTCATGCAGGTGGCCTTTCGTGCAGAAGCCATGAACGGCTACGCGACCATGATGAGCGATCTGGTCGCTCGCAAGCTCGGTGAACTGGCCGGTGGCGAGGTGCGCGACCTTTACGCAGTGCTGAAGCGCTTGACACTCGACGTGGCTGCCGAGGTCTTCGTCGGTGCGACCTTAGGAGTCGAGGCCGAGCGCATCAACCGGGCGTTCATCGACACGGTGGCCGCAGCGGTCAGTCCCATCCGGCGAGAGCTTCCGGGGAGCGCCTTTCGTCGAGGAATGAACGCCCGGCGGTTCCTGGTTTCTTACTTTCGGGAGCAGATCCCGGAGCGCCGCTCCAGCGAGCGGAGCGATTTGTTTACCCGCCTGTGCCACGCGACGGACGAGAACGGGGAGGGGTTCAACGACCAGGACATCATCGACCACATGATCTTTTTGCTGATGGCGGCGCACGACACCACCACCAGCGCGCTCGGGACCCTGACGTGGGAACTGTCGCGCCAGCCAGACCTGCAAGCGGCCGTGCGGAGAGAGCTCCTCGAGGGGGGCCCTTTCGATGCCGAGCGTCGCAATGAGCACCCGCTCGCCGAACAGGCCTTTCAAGAGGCCCTGCGCATGCATCCTCCGGTACCATTCATTCCGAGACGGGTGGTGCGCGACACGGAGGTCGGCGGTTTCGCGCTGCCCGCGGGCACCCTCGTCGTCGTCGCCGGGCTGCTCATTCACCGCAACCCAGAGCTATGGAGCACCCCGGAGAGGTTTGACCCGGCCCGATTTTCTCCAGAGCGCGCCGAGCACCGTCGGCACTCGCACGCATACGTGCCTTTCAGTGGTGGCGCCCACACCTGCATCGGCAACCATTTCGCGGGGATGATGACGAAAGTCATCCTGCAGGAGCTGCTGCGGCGCTTCCGCCTCGTGGCGAAACCGGGCCAGAAGGTGCGTATGTTGACGCTGCCGATCCCGAAGCCCGCCGGGGGCTTGCCGCTGCTCCTCGAGCTGCTCGCTGCCTGAGCCCCGGGGCGCATCTTTCGGGTCCCGCGCGGCATCCCTACGGTGGTCGAGGGGTCACAGCCCCGCCGCCGGAGGACTCATGTCGACGTCACGGATCGCACCTCGCACGCCCACGGCGGCTCCACTGCGGAACGGCATGGAGGAAACGGAGGCTTCCCCGAGGGACGGATACGCCCCAAGGCCCTCTGCGGGGGTCAGCTCGTCTGCCGTCGAGGAGGCCTCCCATGCCCCGGCGGCCGGTGCCGAGGTCCAGGCGGCGCGCCGCAGGGCCCTCCACAGCCCGGCCGGGCAACAGCTTGAGTCCCGGGTACGCAGCGCCGCCGAAGGGGGCGGAGGGGCCATCTCGTCGTCTGCACCAGCGTCGGTAGGACAAGGGACGAGAGAGGTGTCGGAGCGCGTGCGTGAGGTGGTGCAACGCATCGTCGCCAACGAGGGTGCCGATGGCCCGTGGACCTCACCAGACGGCATGTGCCTCGACCTCGCCGCCAAATGGCAACAACGGCTGAGCGCGGAAGGGTTACCAGCGCGCATCGCCACCGTCGATCCTGTGCGCCGGGAACCCGGCGTGCCGGTCACCAAGGGCATGGAGGGGAAGTTTCATGCCTTCGCGGTCATCGAGGTCCCGGGCTCCGAGCCCGTGGTGATCGACGGTTCGTGGCGTCAGTTCATCCAAGGTGCCGAACACAAGCCCGGACTCGAGGGGGTTTTCGTCGGGACCTCGGGGGACTTGGTGAAGCGCCTCGCGCCGTACCGCGCAAGCCTTCAGGTGGAGATCCATGACGATCCGCTGCTCGGCCGGCGGGACCCACGGGAAACTGTCGAGCTCGCTTACGGCACGGGCCCCCATGCCCGACTCCGCGAGTTGCTCGACCCCTGACGCTCTCGGCCTGGCCGCGGATGTGCGCCGGAATGGGCGCGAACTGCACGTTAGCTGCGGTCGT
>JBMTAX010000211.1:0-5889 GCA_049429145.1 Myxococcota bacterium | reverse complement strand
CCCCCGGCGACGGTGGATACGGCGTGGCTGAGTGGACGGAGGAAAGACGTGCTCATGGATGCCCCTCGTGTGATGTCCAAGTTTTCGGGGGCGATGCCGGTGGTGTTCCTCGGTGAACTGTCCGTGGGAGAACTGCCTACATGAAAGTCTTGCCCTGGACTGGCGAGCAGCATCGCGACAGCGTCTCTGACGGATGTCAGCCTACGGCAGGTGACACCCCTCCGTCATCTGCACCCCCGGGCACTCACATCGGTCAATCGGGTCTAGCGAGACCCGCCGCAAAATGATGTGCTTCGCTCATGATGACCGCTAGCGCCCTCGCCCAAGAGCCAAGCCCTCCGGTCGAAGCCCTCGAGGCCTCGCCGCCTGCCAAGAAAGAACGGCAAGAGCCGCGCAACCTGAGCCCGGTGATCGCCGTTATCCCTCCCTCTTGCTACGTAAATCCCGCCTGGAAGGGCCTCGCCTACACCGCCCGCGACTTCGTCGTGCATGGGGCTGTACTCGCCGGCCTCGCCCTGACCGACCAGTGGTATCTTCTGTTGCCCCTCTTCGTGCTTTCCGCATTCAGCGTCAGTGGACTCTTCATCCTCGGTCACGACGCCGCCCACGGGTCACTCTTTCAGAGCAAAGCGCTGAACGGGTTCATCGGGCGCCTCACCATGCTGCCGAGCCTCCACGTCTACGAGTCGTGGGTCTTTGGGCATAACCGCCTGCACCACGGGCACACCGCGCGGCAAGGGGCTGACTTCGTCTGGCACCCGGTCACCCTCGCCGATTGGCAGAAGCTCAGCTCGTGGCAGCGTGCCCTGGTGCGTCTCGAGTGGTCGTGGCTCGGCGCGGGCATCTACTACCTGCGGAACGTCTGGTTCAAGATGATCCGCTGGCAGCAGCCTGACTCCATGGCGAGCAAGATCCACAAAGACCAGCTCCTCGTATACGGGTTCCTGTTCGCGGGTGGCGGTCTGTCGGCGTGGCTCGGCCTCGCGCACTACGGCAGCTGGCTCGGCGCGTTGTGGATGGTGGCGAAGCTCGTCGTCATCCCCGCGTTCCTGTTCATGTACACCATCGCCATCGTCGTCTACGTGCACCACATCGAGCCCGACATTCGCTGGTACCCCCGTGGACAGTGGGACAAGTTCAAGGGCCAGATGGAGGCGACGACGAACCTCTACATGCCCGCCGGCCTCGACTTCTTCTTCCACAACATCATGGTCCACGTGCCCCACCACGTCGACATGCGCATCCCGTTCTACCACCTCCCCGAGGCGGCGCGGGCCATCAAGGCGGCCTTCCCCGACGTGGTGCGCGAGGGCAAGATGAGCCTCTTCGACTACGCCCGCTTCACCCGGCAGTGCAAGTTGTACGACTTCGAGAAGGGGCAGTGGGGGCCTTACCCCTCCTAGGCTCGTCGTCATCTACCCTTTGCTGATCGCGCGCTCCCCGGCCTCTCCCGGCGGAGCGCGTTGGCTTTGCGGGGCGTTTCGTTCATTCCCCTTCGTGACGAAGGCCCCAGGCGATCATCTTGCGCTGCAGGGTCCGTCGGTCGATGCCAGCGACCCGTGCGACCTCACTGACGTTGTTGAACTCCTCGAGCAAGCGGGTGATGTGGGCCCGCTCGAGGCTCTCCACCGTGACTCGCTGTCCGGCCGACAGACCGCCCGACTCCGCGCTGCGTGCTTGGAAGGGGCTGGAACAGAGGAGCTCCTCGAGGAGCGCCGCGTCGATCTCGTCGCTGCGGGTGAAGATGGCTGCCCGCTTCATCAGGTTGACGAGCTCGCGCACATTGCCTGGAAACGAATAGCTGCGCAGCCTCGCCTTGGCGTCGTCGCTGAGCCGCAGACGCCGGTGTTCGCCTTGCAGCCGTTCGAGCCACGCGTCGGCAATGACAAGGATGTCCTCGCCACGGCTCCGCAGCGGCGGCAGCGCCAGGGGGATGACCGACAGGCGGTAGTAGAGGTCTTTGCGGAATCGGCCTGCCTCAACGAGGCGAGGCAGATCCTGGTGGGTCGCGGCGACCACCCGCCCCGCGAACGGTTGCTCGTGGTTGGCGCCCACTGGACGGAAACACCGTCCCTCAAGGGTGCGCAGTAACTTCACCTGCGCGTCGAGCGGCAGGTCGCCGACCTCGTCGATAAAGAGCGTCCCGTCGGCGGCTTCGGCAAAGAGACCCACACGATCACGATCAGCTCCCGTGAAACTTCCCTTGCGATGGCCGTACAGCTCGCTCTCGAAGAGCTCACTGGGTATGGACGCCACGTTGACCGCAACGAAGGGGCTGCCACACCGCGGACCCACCTCGTGGAGACGTCTCGCAGCGAGCTCCTTACCGCTCCCGGTCTCACCGAGCAGCAGTACCGGCTCATCACTCGATGCCGCTCGCTCTAGTTGGCCAAGGAAGCTTCGCAACGCGGTGCTCTCTCCGAGCATGCTCTGCGGCACCGCGTCACGTCGTTCTCTCACTGCTTGCTCGAGCAGAGGCCACAGCTCGTCCGCGTCGACGGGCTTTTGCACAAAGTTACAGGCGCCGAGGCGCATCGCGGTGACAGCATCGGGGATGGTGCCATGGCCAGTGAGGACGATCACCGGAACGGCGCGGCCCATGGTGCGCCGCAACACCTCTAGCCCGTCGAGCCCAGGCATTCGTACGTCGAGAACGCAGACGTCCAGCGAGCCACCACGGGTGGTGCCTTCTCGTAGCGGCCCCAGCGCTTCGGTCCCGTTCTCCGCCTCGGAGATGCTCGCGCCTTTACGCGACAAAGCCTTCCGCAAGGCGTGGCGGAGGGAGCGGTCATCATCCACGATGAGCACGTGCATCAGGCAGCGTCTCCCTCACTCCCCCTGACCTCGTTAGCACTGTCATCGTCGCCCGTGGACCGCCGTTTGGGGAGATGCAGCTCTGCCCGCGTTCCCCCGTCGGGGCGATCTCGAAGGGAGAGTTCTCCTTCGAGTTCCTGCGCGATGGCCTGGCATACGTAAAGTCCGAGGCCGGTGCCCTGTCCGGTGGGCCGCGTCGTGACGAAAGGCTCGAAGAGGCGCGCCCGCACTTCATCGGGCAGTCCAGGACCATCATCCTCGACGATCAGCGTCAGGCCCCCATCGTCGTCGGTCGCGCGCACCGTTATCCTCGCGCCACGGCCGCGCCGCGGCGGATGCTCCTCGAGGGCGAGCAAGGCGTTCTGCACGAGGTTCATCAAGACCTGCAGCACCCGGTCCCCGTTGTGCCGTAGCGGCCTCTGCAATGAGGCTTCGTCGAGGGCGACGATGCCCTTCTCTGCAGGGCTGCCCACGAGCTGCAGCGCTCGCTCTGCCACCGCGAGCCAAGTCAGACCTTCGGCCTGTTCGGGCCACGAGCGCTCTTGTGCCGTCGAGAGCAAACTCTGGGTGAGGCTACGGCAGCGTCGTGACTGTTCCATGATGAGCTGGAGGCTCTCGGTCACATCCCGCCGTGCGCTCTCCCCGAGCGTGAGGGAGGGTAGGGTGGACTCCAGGTCGCGCGCGAGGGTCTGCATCGTCATGAGCGGTGTGTTGAGCTCATGAGCGACCCCCTGCAGGGCGCGTCCCAGCGTAGCCAGCCGCTCGAGCATGACGTGACGTTGCTCCACCAGCACCTCTTCGGTGCGGTCGACGTAAAGGTACGCTCCGAGCGGGGAACTTCCGCCGCTCGAGAGAGCGAGCCGGTCGACAATGCGCTGGCCAGCTTCGTTCTTGAGCGCGAGGCGGACGTTGGATCCGCCTATGGGTTCGGGGCGACCCTCAGGGGTAGGGGGCGTCGCACGGATTGTCTCCGCGAAGCGATTCTGCAGCACGACGTCGCCTTGCTCATCGACGAGCTCAAGCCCCACCTTCAGTGCGTCGAGGGAGGTGAGCAAGAGGCGCAGGTTCATGACGGCTTCTTGCTGCTGTTCCACCGCACGGTGTCGCTCTTGGCGCAACCTATCGGCCAGCACCAACGCGAAATAGGTCAGTCCGAGTAGCAGCAACGCGAGCGCGCAAAACCACAGCAATGGAGGTGCCCGCTCAAGAGGAGGCACGGGCAAAAGACCGAATTGCTCGAGGCTGAGTAGCAGCAACACACACGCGCTCGATACCGCAGTGGCCGAAAGGGCGCCCAGGCGACCGGCGAGAAGCGCACCCAGCACGACGTGGAAACTGAAGGCGGAGCTGAGGGGGTTCGTGAGGCCGCCCGAGAAGGCGAGGAGCCACGTCAGCAACACGAGATCGAGCGTGGCATGCAGCGGCAACTCGAGAGGGCCGATGGGTGCCCCCGTGCGCAAACGCCACGTGAGCAGGGCGTTCAGCACAACCCCGACGATGACGCCACCCGTCAAGCCAGGGGGAGAGAGGAATGTCCAGCCCAGGGCCAGCGCGACGACGGTGCCGCCCATGGCACCCCCAAGCGCCCACCATCGCAGCAGGCCGAGCCAACGAAGACGCTCTCGAGAATCGCTGGGCTCGTCGAACGGCGCCCGCTCAGTAGCGATAGCCAAGGCCCACCCCGAAGCGGAGATCAAGGAGGGTGATCTGCCCTGAATCGAAGGGCTTCAGCTCGCGGGTGTAGCGGGGCGATGCCGCAGTACCGCTCGTCGTCACGAGCAGAGCGGAACCTACGCTGAAGACGTTGACGAAGAGGTCCTTCGCGACGTCGAGCTGCGCGCTCCCCTTGGCCCGTGCCCCCAGCGCGAATGGGTCATTGCCCACCGCCCCGTCGCTCTCGAGGTGCGTGCCTACGAGAGCATCGGTGTCGAGGGCAAGCCTCAGCGATGGGAACGGAGATACCTGCAGGGAGACACCCGCCACGCCCTGATGGCCTTGGTACGACGGCAGCAGCGGGAACGGGCGGCTCACGTCGTTGGTGCGCAACATGATGCGTTCACTCGTCGCCCAGGCAAGACGGTAGCCCAAGCGAGCTCCCACATCGGCCGTGACGTCGTCGCGCTCCATGCGCATGCGCCAAACCCCAGCGGCGACGAGGTCGCCCGTGGCCGCCAGCGACGGGTTCGGTGAAAGTGCCGACACTGCGCCGTCGTTGTCGCGCGCGGTCAGCCTCGTCCACATGAGGGTGGCCAACACCTCAACACCGAGGTCAGACAGCGGAAACAGACTCACGTCGGTGGAGATGCCGAGCGGGGCTCCGAGCGGCGTGATGAGCAAGCGGGACGGCGGGGGGCCCACACCCTCTGTGCAGCGTGGGGTGCGCTCACCGGACAGTGTCGGTTGACAAGCCTCGTAGAAGAACAGGCCTGGCGCCAGAGAGAATGAGACGCGCCCCAGGCGATCGGCGGCGCGGGCTGATACCCGTGTGTCGTCGGAAGCGTCGCGAGGAGTTTGCCTAGTTGTAGCTAGCGGAGGACTCTCGTCTTCATTCGGCGCGGTCGCTCGGGCCACCCGGTCGCCGGCAGACGAAGAGGATTCGTCCCCCTGACGAGGAGGGACCAGGTCCTCGGCCAGCGCGGGCGCCGTTGCCAACGTACGCAACACCGGCGCTAGTCCTTTGACGAGGACCGCCGCGCGCTCCTCGGCCGTTCCCCGTTGCGGTGCCCGTTCGACGAAAACCAGTGCACCGTCATCGGCACGCCGTGCGAGCACCACGAGGTTTTCACCTCGTCGCGTGCCGTATACCACCGCCGCCTGCTCGATGAGGACCAACGCATCTGCGAGGTCGTCGGGGTCGACCAGGTCCGTGCTGTTGCCCCCGAGTTCCCGGTGCAACCCCTTGGGGCCCGAAAGCAACAGGGCAGGGTCGAGTTCCAACAGGAGCTCAACCTCCCGTCGCACCGCTTCGCTGTCTTCCTCCGTTCCAAAGCCGTCCACGACGATGGGCAATGGGTTCGCTGCGAGGGCAGGGAAAACGACACCCAGAAGAACAAGCAGCCGCGACAACCGCACAAC
>JBMTAX010000210.1:0-5899 GCA_049429145.1 Myxococcota bacterium | reverse complement strand
CGGCTGCCCTCGTGGGCGAGACGTGGCGGCCGTCACTGCGGTGATGCCGATGGCTCCAGCCATCGACGAGACGACCGCCCAATGCTCGCTCGATTAGCAGCGAGGCAAGACCCTCGACGAAGCTCCCCCCCCGATGGAATGATCTTGAGGCCCTCCGTGTCCGATTCGTCCCAGCGCCTTTCTCTTCTGCTGTGCCTCCTCGTGTCCCTCTGCTCATCGACGACAAAGGCACAGATGGGCCCACCGGCCGACATGGCTGGACCGAGCGCCCCCACCGCTGGATCCGCAATGGCTGTAGCCCCGCCACCCAGCGCGGGAGGTAGCGCGAACCGTGTTCCGCTAGCGCCTCAGGGGCCATCGACCAGCCCAGATCAGCTCATGGGTTTGCTGCCCGTCGACGCCCCCCCCGTCATCTCCCTCTCGGAAGCACTGCAGCGTGTCGCGGAACAGAGTTTTGACCTTCGCATCGCAGCGGAAGAGGTGACGCAAGCGAACCTGCAGGTTCAGAAAGCTTGGGCCCTCTTGCTTCCGCAGGTCTCCCTCGGGGGTACGTACTCGTACAACTTCCCAGAGCAGACGGTGGAATTCGGCAACCCGAGCCAGAATGCCCAGCAGGCGCTGCTCTTTCGGAGCATCGCTGACGTCGTGACGAGCTCGGCCCAGTTCTCCCAAGACCCGGCGGAGCGAGCGGCTGCACTGCAGCAAGCCGAACAGCTGCGACAAGCCGCGCAAGACATCGAAAGCAGCAAACCCATCGAGGTTGTCGTGCAGCCTGCGCACCTCGTGTCCGGGCAGTTGCAGGTCAGCGTTCCGCTCTTTAGCGGTCGGGCGACACCGTTGCTCCAAAATGCATACGAGGCGGTTGACCTCTCCGAAGCGGTCGTCGCCCAGGCACGAGCATCGCTGCTTCTGGCCGCGACCCGCGCGTATTACGGGGCCGTGAGTGCGAAGCGGCTCATGTCGATCGCTGACGAGCAACGCACCAATGCAGAGCGACATCGAGAGGCACTCCGCCAGCGAGAGGCTCTCGGTCTTGCCACCGCCATTGCGCTCCAGCGCGCGGATCTCGACGTGATACGCGCCGAGCAGCAAACGCGGGCCGCGAGGCAGGCTTACGGGATGACCTTGGGTGCCCTCGGACAACTGATGGCGAGGGAAGAACTGTTCGAGGTCGATACGCCGCCCGACGTCCCTGCAGTGGAGCAGCTCGACACGGCCGATGGCCTGATCGAGCGCGCACTGAAAGCCCGTCCGGAAGTGACCGTGCGCCGCTCAGCCCTTGCGATCGCTCGCCGCATGCGCACCGATGCGTGGATGGCGTTTCTGCCATCACTCTCGCTCATCGGCCAAGGTCGCTACACTTCCAACACTTCGGGCTTTGCAGCAGAGCCCTTCACCGGTGCCGTCATGCTGCAAGCCAATGTGCCGATTTACGACGGTGGGACACGGTATGCGACGCTCAAAGAGACCGCTTCGAAGATTCTTCAAGAAGAGCTACGCCTCGAGCAAGAGGAGCGTCGAATACGGAGCCAGGTTCGCGGAAACCTTGAGGACATCGAACTGAAACGGCAGGCATTGATCACCGCCGACAGGGGGCTCGCGCTTGCCCTTGATACCCGCGACAATGCGCAGCGGCTCTTCGACCTCGGGGTTGCCACCAGCCTCGATGTCATCGATGCGAACCTCGCGGTGTTCTTCGCGCAGGTCGAGCAGACGCGGGCCAAACTGGAAGTAGAGCAGGCGCGACTTGGGCTCGCTTTCGTCAGTGGCGCGCTGACGCCCTCGTTGGTCCTGGCACCGGAGGCGCCAAGGCCAGCTCCGGCGCAATGACGCAAGGGCGCCGACGAAACGGGTGGAGTCGAGGGAGCACGCACGGCGAGTCAGTTGACGTGACCGAATCGTCTCCTTCCGTATTGGGGTCTCTCGGGTCAATCCTCGGCGAAGAACTCGAGCTCACTCCAGAGGCGATCGAGATTGCCGTCCCACTCGAAGCGGAGCTTATCGAGCAACTTCTCGGCAAACGTACGACGCTCCTCAACGACGGTGATGAGAGGGCGCAGGTAGGCGGTCTCGTCGGGGATCTGGTCACGCTCGGCGATGCGGAGGAGACCCGCCCGGGAAATGTCGACGAGCGACTGACACAGGGCGTGGATGGTATGCCCGCGGAAGCGAGCATCGAAACCCTGTACAGCCGCGTCTTGCTGCAGGCGAAAGAGTTCAGCGGCGGTGGCGCCGTCTAGTAGCGCTGCCGCCTCGGTACGGGCGCGCTCGTCGTACAGCACTCCTTTATAGAGCGCCGGGAGAGCGCAAATACGAGACCACGGACCGCAGTCGGCGCTTCGTACCTCGAGAAATTTCTTGAGACGGACCTCTGTAAAGACCGTCGTCAGATGATCTTCGAAGTCGCGCAGCGTCGCGCGAAAGCCGCCGAGGCCTGAGCGCAGAAACTCTCGAAACGAAGCTCCAGCGAAATCATGGTGAATTCCGTCACGCCGGATGAAGTACATCGGCACGTCGAGGACGTATTCGATCCATTGCTCGTAACCGAACCCGGGTTTGAGAGTGACGTCGAGAAAACCGGAACGGTCGGGGTCGGTATCCGCCCAGACGAGGGTGCGCTCACTGAGTACGCCAGAAGGGGCGCCCTCCCGCAGGGGTGAGTTGGCGAAAAGCGGCGTGACGAGCGGCGCAATGAGCATGGCCGTTCTCATGGTCAGCGCCATGTCGGCCTCGCTCTCGTAATCGAAATTCGCCTGCACGGTGCACGTGCGCTTCATCATGTCGAGCCCGCGATGGCCACGGGTCGGCATGTAGCGCTCCATAATGGCGTAACGCCCCTTGGGTACAGAGGGTATGGAGGCCCACGACGCCGTGGGATGAAAGCCCATTCCGATGAACCCGACGCCCCGGGGCAACGAAGCCAGCTTGAGCAATTCGAGGTGCTCGCCCACTTCGCGACAGGTCTCGTGGAGCGTCTTCAGCGGCGCCCCGGAGAGTTCCAGCTGCCCACCTGGCTCGAGGGAAATGGTCGCTCGCCCTCGGGCCAACGCAATGGTGCGTCCCGCCTCATCGACACGGCGCCACGCTCCCTGATCATCCGAGTCATCATCGGCAATCTGATGCAAAATGGACTCGATGCCGCTTGGCCCTTCATAGGGAAGCGGTTCGTGCCCACGGCGGAGGAACCCGAACTTTTCGTGCTCCGTGCCTATGGCGAAACGGTCACGGGTTTTTTCGCCGCTGCGAAAGTAATCGTAGATAGGCTCAAGTCCGACGAGGGGCTCGCCGGGATCGTCATGCCCATCGCTCGAGGGAAGAACGGTACTCACGGAGGCAAGCTAGCCAGCTGGAGGCATGACGACCAGCACGATGTTGGTGGCCCCTTCGCTTTACGGGTGGGCTGGTCCCTTGTGTACCCCAGAGCATTGGACAATTGTGGAATCACTTGGAGGGGTTATGTGGAGCTCGCGCGCCGATGCCGGCTCGCTCTCTTTGGCTCGTCAGTTCGGCTTCGGGATCTCGAGGGCCCTGCACGGGGTACGGCAGAGCTTGGTCGAGCCGACCCTCCGGTGGCTCAGCCTCGGTACCATCGTTCTCCACGTCCTCGTCTACGGAACCCTCCTCGTGTTGGGCTTATGGCTACTAGACGGCGTGGTACCGGCGGCCCCTCTCGGGGATGGCCTCCTCGAGACGTTGATGCGTTGGCTGCTGGGCGCTCTACAGCTCATCCTCGTGGTGATCTGGAGTCTCGTCTCTGTCTGGCTCACCCTGCTGCTCGGTGGAACCCTTGGTGGCCCCCTGCTCGATACGCTCAGCGAGCGTACGGAGCGGCTTCTGCTCGGTGGAATGCAGGAGGAGCGCCTCGCGGACCATGAAGCAGGCTTTCTGCAAAGCAGCGTCACAGAGCTGCTTCGACAAGGGACGCTGGCTCTCTTGTATTGGCCTCTGTCTTCCTCGTTGGTGCTGCTCACGGTGCTGCCTGTGGTCGGTACCATCGCGGGACCGCTGCTGACGTGGTGCCTGACGTCGATGTGGTCGAGCCTTTCCTTTCTGGGGCCGACTGCTTCGCGCCATGGCCTCGGTGTCCGCAGCCGCTTGGCCTTGCTGTGGCGGTACAAAGGCATTGCCCTCGGCTGCGGGGCACCCGCGAGCGTCCCGTTGTTGTCGGCGTTGCTGCTACCGCTCCTCGCCCCTGGCATGGTGATCGGGATGACGGAAGTCTTTCTCGCTCTGGCGGCCACTGAGCACGTACCGAGCCGCCTGACAGAAACGGAGAAAACGCACCTCAGGGAACGGTTGGCCCGGTAGACGGCCCAGGCGAAACCGCCCCCCGGGCCTTGTCGTCGTCTTGCAAAGTCTTTTCGCCTCGAACGGAGACGCCGCGAGATTTGCCAAGTTTGAAGGCTGCGCTGCGAGATCTCGTTCCCTGTGGTCGGGTCCAGTTCCGCGCGATACGGGGAGCGATATGACGACGCGATATCTGTACGTGATGGATCCCCTCGAGTTCATCAATCCCGAGGGGGATACGACTTTTGATTTCCTCCTCGAATCGCAACGGCGCGGAGTGGAAAACCACGTGTGCGCCATCAACGACCTCTGGAGTGTCGGGAGCGATGGGTTTGCGCGTACGAGGCCCGTCGAGGTGTGGCGTCCGACGGCATCGAGGCCCAGCCATTGCCGGATGAGCGATCCCGTCACGCACGCCTTCCACGACTTTCGCGTCATTTGGATGCGCAAGGACCCACCGGTCGACGACGCTTTCCTCCAGTCGACGATGCTCCTCGACCGTCACGATCCGTCGAGAACGCTGGTGCTGAATACGCCTTCAAGTCTGCGCATCGCCAACGAGAAGCTCTGGGGGCTGTTCGCGGCAGAGCTCGGACCGCACACGGTGGTGAGTGCCCGGCGAGAGGTACTGCTCGAGGAGCTGGCTCGGCTTGGACGAGCTGTCCTCAAGCCCATCTCGGGTGCAGGGGGCTCGGGGGTGATGGTCTTCGACCACGGCGACAAGAATGTTCGCTCCGCCATCGATATTCTCACCCAAGAGGGGCGGCGTGTTGCCGTCCTGCAAGAGTACCTCCCTGCTGTTCGGCGTGGCGATAAGCGAGTGATTCTCCTCGGCGGAGATCCCATCGGCGCCGTCTGGCGCGTGCCGCAAGGTGACGACCATCGCGCCAACATGCATGTCGGTGGCGCAGCGCAACGTGCGGAGATCGAGGAAGACGATCGGCGCATCGCCGCGCGCCTCAAGCCGGAGCTTCTCAAGCTGGGACTTCATTTCGTGGGTATCGACGTCATTGGTGGCCGGCTCACCGAGGTCAACGTGACGAGCCCCACAGGGGTGCAGGAGATCGATCGCCTCGACGGGCGACAGGGTGCCGAGTGCCTCAGTGCTCAGGTCATGGACTACGTCGAAAAGCTGTCGGCCGGTCTCGTGTAACGTAAGGCCCCAGATGCCGACGCAGAGCTATGCGTCGGCGATCTGTCAGCGACCCACGCCGTAATATGTAAACCCGCGCTCACGAAGTTGTTCGGGAATGTAAATATTTCGCCCATCGAAGACCACGCGTTCCTGCATTGCCCTCTCCACCGTGGACCAATCAGGCGATCGAAACTCTGCCCACTCGGTCATGAGCAGAAGGGCATGGGCCCCCTCTACGGCGGCGTATTCGTCTGCGGCGAAAGTCAGCCCCACCCGTTCCCCGAAGTGGGCACGGGCGTTAGGGATGGCAGCGCGATCAAATGCGCGCACCTGAGCGCCCGCGCTGAGCAGGCCCTCGATGAGGCTGATCGCGGGCGCCTCCCGAATGTCGTCAGTGCGCGGCTTGAAAGAAAGCCCCCAGACCGCGAATGTCTTCCCACTAATGTCTCCGCCGAAGTGATGAATCACTTTCTCGAG
>JBMTAX010000209.1:0-5904 GCA_049429145.1 Myxococcota bacterium | reverse complement strand
GAACGATCACGCGACAGCAGCGACCCGGTCCCGCCCGGCCTTTCCCTCCTCAGAGACAAGGTTTATGGCCAAGCAAGGGTCACCCTCTGGCAACGATGAGGGCAGAGGGCTTCGAGCGAGGTACAAGTGCCCACCGCAGCGATTTATCCTGGCAGTTTCGATCCGCTGACACTTGGACACATCGACATTGTCCAACGTGGCTTGAAGATCTTCGATCGCGTCGTGCTCGCCGTGGCGGTGAATCGCAACAAGGCCCACCTGTTTTCGCTCGAGGAGCGTCTGGAACTCGCACGTGCGTGCCTTGGGCATCACCCAGGTATCGAGTTCGACGTGCTCGATGAGCTGCTCGTGCACTACTGCCAGCGCAAAGGAGTCCACGTCGTCTTGCGCGGCCTCCGTGCCGTGAGTGACTTCGAATATGAGTTTCAGCTCTCGAGCATGAACCGAAAGCTGGCCAGCAACATCGAGACGGTGTTCATGATGACCAGTGAGGAGCACTTCTACCTCTCCTCGAACCTCGTGCGGGAGATCGCCAGCTACGGGGGGGACGTGCGCGAACTGGTCCCAGCTCCCGTATTGGCCGCTTTGGAGAGCAAGCTTCGCTAACGCCGTCGACCTGCCCGCTCGAGGCCTCGTCCGGGTCGCGAATTTGGTGCTGACCACGACGATCTTTACCATACAGCGGATGTGGCTCAGACGGCGCCCACTCCTGCTCACTGCTCTGCTCTGCCTGTTGTCAGAGCCAGGCTGTGAGGGCGCGCTCCTCGAGGCCCATCCGGAGAGCTATGCCGGCATCGGCGCCGAGCTGCGGATGGAGGCTGCGGGGGCCCGCGTTATCGCCGTGACTCCGGGCGGGCCGGCGGCGCAAGCGGGTGTCGTCGTCGAGGACCTGATTCTTTCGGTCGACGACCGTATGCTGCGGGGCAAATCGCTAGCGGTCGCCGTGGAGTCGTTGCGAGGACCAGTGGGCTCCGAGTCCACGCTCTTGCTGCGCACGCGGGAAGGAAACAAGCGCACCGTGGTGTCGCGAGCAGCCCTCACGCGGCCCTGACCTCTGCCTACGCCGTCTCTCCCATCACTTCATTGCGCAACGAGCGTACTTCCCCATTTTCGGGTGCGAGCTGGGCCGCCCGATCGAGCAGCGAGCGCACCACGGGCAGGGTACCGCTCCGTTCATAGCGCGGGTTCGCCAGGAGAACTCGGGCGAGGGTGAGCAGATAGTCTGGCCGGGTAGCGTCCAGGCGTACGGCCTCCCGCAAGAGCACTTCCGCCTCGTCGAGGTTGCGCAGGTTCGCCTGCTCGAGGCCCGCGCGGTACTTCTGCTCCGAGGGGCTGTTCCCTAGCGGTTCTCTGCCGAAGGGACTTTCTGTGCTCGACTCCGCCTGGGGTGAATGGCTGCCGGGGGGCGTAGAAGCGGCCGAGACCACGGTCTGCGTCGTGGGTTCGTGGGGGAGCGAGATTGCGGCCTTTGCGGTGGCGGAAGGGGGCGACTTGCTCGCTGGACCAGCGGGGAGCGAGGGCGTCCCCATGCTCACCGCAGGGCCTCCCACGGCGGCGCCGATCTTCTCCAGGGCCCGCTCGAACCCTTCGAAGAGCTGTTTCTCCCGGGCGCCCATCTCCGCTCGCAGTGCCGCGATCTCCTCTGCGTGCTGCTGACGCTCCGCACGGAGCCGGTGGCTGAACTGCTCGACCCCTGGGCTCCACTCCTCCACCAGATCAAGAGCCCACAGCGCGGCCGTGAGCCTCGCAGCGCTCTCTGGGGAGAGGCCCGCTCGTTCAACCGCTTCTTCCAGCGTGTACGCCTCGCCGAGAAGGCGCAGCAGCCGCTCATCGTCGCTGCTGAGCCCCAGCTTCGGCCGGTACAGGGCGAGCCGCTCATTCGGGGTGAGGTACTTGGTGCGCATCGTCTCGAAGAGCGCCTGCATCTCGGCGGCGGGCGCGTACCGCCGAAATCCCTGTACGTAGATCTCCCCTGGACCAAAATCGAAGAGCGAAACAGAAGGACCCGGGAGTTGACCCTGCGTGCAGGTGAATCGTCCCTGTGTGACCTCAAACCCCTGGATGATCTGGTCGCGGGTGAGGTTGCGCATCTCGACGGCGAGGGTCTCTCCCTCGATGAACCCGAGCTCCACAAGGGCCTCTGCGAGCTTGATACCCTGCTCGACCATCATGGTCGCCGCTTTGATATATTGTTCGTCGGTAATGCGCTTTTGTTCCACCATCATGCGGCCGATGCGCTCGCCTGGTTCGCTCGACGCGTAGCCGACGGGCAGGCCATCGCGCAGAAAGACGGTGCGCGTATTGGCGCTCCCGAGCTGCAGCTTGATCGCGCCGGTGAAGCCTTCATGGCGGGCGCGCGCCAACAGTTGCGGGTACCGAAGATCTTCGAAGACGCCCTCGGCTGGCATCCCCCCCTCGTCGCTGGCACCGCCGGGGGGGGCGAGCTGCGCCACCCGGGCCTCCAGCTCCTTGACCCGGGCCTCGGCTGCTTCACGCGCTTTTTTCTGGATGAGGAGGGCCTTCTTCAGATCGGTGACTTGCATGATTTCACTGGACTCCGGAGATGCGGAACTGCGCGGGGAACGGCCATCTGCTGCGGGTGCTGAAACGGACGCCGGCTCCTCGGGGGCGGGGGCGGTTTTCGCGGTACCCGGGGAGCTGCCACGCGGAGGGAAGTTCTCATATGCCGATGTCGCCACGATGCGCGTCGCTTCCTCCATGGACGCCTCACCCGTCCATGCTGCCCCATCCTCTTCCATCGACGCACCCTCGAGGGTAAGTCCATCGAGAGCGAGGGCTAGCCCATCATCCTCCTTCGGGGCCGCTGCAGGGGGCACGACGCTACCGGTCAGGGGCGCACCGCGGCGCTCGGCTGGCCCTGGTGACGGGAGGGACCCTGCGTTCCTGGGCACCGGTGCCTGCGCCGGGCGCAGGGTGTCCTCTTGAAATCCCGAGGGCAAGACCACTCCCTGCTCGGCGACGGGCAACTCTCCTTCCACGGAGATGTGAAAGGCCAATTTCAGTTCGTCCTCGTGGAGCACTACATCATCCTCCGCGGTGCGCCCGGGCACCAGCTGGAAGCAGCGTGTGGCTTCTCGTACCAAGTGTCTCTCGGCGTCGGCCGCCGCCACCACGGCTCCGACACGGTACTGCTGCTCGAGTACGTGACGATCCGCTCCGCCTACTTCCGCCGTCGCGACGTACACCGTCGGCACAGGGCTGCCTTTGGCGATACGCGTCTGCCGCAGCAGTGACGGACCCGCCTCTCCTGACGGGTATCGGTCTTGGACGATGAGGCCGTCGAACGATCCACGCACATGTTCCGCGAACCTTGATGGGTGCTCACACACCACGCAGCGAACGGCGTCCCCCTGGAGCTGAAGGGCGACACTGTGCGCAAGGCTGACGTCGTCAAGACAAATCAAGATCGCTCGCAGCCTGGCCATGGAAGCTCCGTCCTCGTCACCTCGGCACTCTACCGTCCCTTTGACCTCTACCATGAACCCCCATGGACACCGAAATCCCCCACTCGCGCATGTCGTGCTTGCTCCCACCCATCGTCCTCAACTTGCGATGAATGGCACCTGTGTCCTACACGTCATGGGGTGATGGCACACAAGACTCTGCTTTCCGCCTTCTTCACTGTGGCTCTCTTCGGGGGGGCGCCTGCAGCCCTCGCGGCCAGCGTCTTTCTGAACGGCGTCAACATTGATGGCGTCACGGGGCAGCGCTTCGAGAACTGTACTGTTGTCATCGACGAGAACGGCAATGTACAGATCGCCGCCGACGGCTATCGGGTGGAGGCCGCAGCGCCATCAGGTGCTGCGCCCGCCGCCGCGGGTGGGCCGGTGCCCCAGCGCTACTTTCTCGTCAGTGAGACCAACGCCCCCGGCATGGCGCAGTATGACATCGACGTCTTCATCAATGCGACGTGGGTCAAGCGCATCTCTCATGAGGACCCTCAGACCGTCATCGAACTCAGCCGGCACCTGAAGCAGGGCAAAAACGTAGTTCACTTCACAGCGACCAAAGTCTTGGGTAACGCTCGACGAAGCAGCTCCCCGCAACACTACCTTCGGGTGATCATTGGGGAGGGCAATATGGGGGGAAACAACGTCATGATCGAGAATGCCATGGTGGAGTACACGCGCACTGCCGCCGAAATGAAGAACTTCTCTGACGACTTTGAGGTCAAAGGAAGATAATGAACCCGCCTCGGGTTCGCATTGGCGAAATGCCTGCGAAGTCCCACGCGCACTGAATGCAGAGGCCAATCGTGTTTCACTACCTGCCCGGGCATTCCTCCCTCGGCGTCGTACCTGACCAAGTGGTCGCCGTCATCGAATCGATGAACACCCCGCACGTCGGTAGTCCCGTAGGCACCGAGCGGACGAAGGCTTATGTCGTCGGTCTCAGGCTGCCCTCCGGAGCCTTTACCGTCGCCATCTATCTGCACCTCCTCGATAACAACCGCTCTTGCATCTATGCCTCCGACCCTCTCGAGGTGCCCCTTGAATACTTCTCCTCGCTCGAGGGCGAGGCCATTCATTTCGTCGAGTCGATGGGCTTCATGTTGGAGAACCTGAACTTCCGCGCACGGCCCGCGGAGGAGATCGCGCGGCTCATCCAACGACTGCCCTTCTTCTACGAGGTGCCTCCTCGCACGGGGACGTTCGCCGCCGTCGACCTTGATTCCGCCGGCCTTCCCCCGGACTCCTCGCCTCCTAAGACCGGTTCCCATACTCCGCGTTCCGGTGTGTCTGCGAAGGTTGTGCCCCCGCTGAGTGACCCGGAAAGGGCCGATCTTGCTCGATTCCTCGCGTCATTCTAACGCGACGCGCTCCGTGCGTTCTGGCTGGGGGAAAGTCTTGTCCCCGTCGAGCATCGCTGCGGACTCTTGCTTCCCACCCCAACCTGCTATGGCGCTTGCTGGTCGATTGGGCCAGGGCGCAGGTTCTCCCCGAGCCCTTGAAGGAGTGATCGTGAAGTCGTCATTGCGCGCATTTGCGCTCTGTCTCGTTGCGGTCTCGGCATCCTGCGCACATGTGCCCTCGGAGAAGGAGCGAGCAGAGGCGTCCGCGGAATACAAAGCCGCGCTGTCGCTGGTCCACGAGGCTCAACGGTCGGCAGTCGAAGGTGACCCCGTCAAGCAGGACCTCAAATATCGCTTGGCCCTCGAGTCGTTACTGAAATCCCTTGGGCTCGACGAGCAGAGTCACGAGACACATTATCTACTCGGCCTAGTCTATTTCTCGGGATTCAAACGCCACCTGGAGGCGGAGCGTCACTTGAATCGTGCCCTCAAGCTCAAACGTGACGATTATCCCGAAGCCGACAATCTCCTCGGCAGCGTCCTCGTCGATGCGGGCCGCCCCGAAGAGGCGCTTCCGCATTTTGAGCGTGCGCGCTCTAACCTGCTCTACAAGACGCCCTACTATTCTGAGCAGGAGCTGGGGTGGGCCAAGTACAAACTTGGTCGTCTCGACGAGGCGGCGACTCATCTGCAAAGCGCGCTCCTCGCGCAGCCCGACCTGTGCGGCGGTTACATCAAGCTCGCCGAGATCGAGGAGGCACGAGCCAACTATGTGCGGGTGGCGACGGTCTTGTCTGACTTTCTGTCTCGCTGTGACTCCGACCGTTTGCGCGACCAATGTGGGCAGCCCTTGCTCGCGTGGGGGTATTATCGGCTCGGCATGATTCGCTTGAAGGCGGGAGAGACCACCGCGGCGAGCGATGCCCTGCGGACGTGCACCACCCGATTCGCCGCGCTGCCGGTCGCGGCCGAGTGCGAGCGTTCGCTCAAACTCCTCCCGTGACGCGAGAGCAGGCGCTCATGAAACACACCTTCGCGCCACCCGCCTTCGCCCCGTGGGGAACACATGCAGCACCCTTCGCCTGGGTCCC
>JBMTAX010000208.1:0-5916 GCA_049429145.1 Myxococcota bacterium | reverse complement strand
GCGTGCTTGGCGACCTCAATGACACGGTGACGCACCCGAGTGGCCAAGAGGTCTTTGCCCCGTTCCTGGAAGACGCCGAGTTCCGATGGCAGACGGAAAGTCTGGCCATGCAAGGAGAGACCTCTTACCTACCCTCCCGGTCTCTCATCGACCACATCGTGACGACATCGGCCCTCGACGACGAACTGAGCGGCAGCGGCGGGGCACGCATCCCGCGCCTCGATGTGCAGCTGAGTACCTACCAGAACGAGGTGAGCGACCACTTGCCTGTGGTCTTGTCCTTCCCCGTCCTTCCTTAAGTCGGAACGCCACCTGCGGAGAGCCGGTAATCACGCGTTCTCGACGGGCTGAGCCGTCATAGACGGCCGCGCATTGCCGGCGTTGACGACGACACGTGCCTGAAAGGGGACCGATTGCGCTACGCCGTCGACGTCATCTTCGAGCACCTCAGCCACAAGGTCGTAGTCGTGGGCATCGGTGATGCGAACGTGGACAATCTCCCCGGGGCGCAAGGGCCGCGGCGAGGAGAGATAGGTGATGCCATCGATTTCGTGCGCCTGTGACCAGAGGCGACCGACAACGAGGTATTCATGTTCCTCGCTCGTTCCCTCGACAATGGCCTCATGCACGGTGCCGACCATCCCAGCAAGTTTGTCACTGTGGATGCGCCGCTGCCGTCTCATGAGCTTGTCGAAGCGAGCGCGCTTCGTTTTGTAGGGCAATTTGCCATCGAGGTCGTAAGCGCTCGTCCCCTCTTCGTCAGAATATTTGAACACACCGAGACGCTCGAAGCGAACGGCTTGAACGAAGTCTACGAGCTGCTGGAAATCGTCCTCATCCTCTCCGGGGAAGCCGACGATAACTGTCGAGCGGAGGACCACGTTCGGGACCACGTCGCGCACACCGAGCAGCAACTCCGTAAGGCGTCGCTGGTCTCGTCCTCGACGCATTCGCCGCAGCATTTTGTCGGAACCATGCTGCACCGGGATGTCGAGGTAGGGCAGCGTGTTGCGCCCCTGGGCGAGGACCTGCTTCAGTTCAGCGGAAAGGCTCCGCGGATAGGCGTACATGCAGCGCACCCATCGGATACCCTGCACCGCGGTCAAGGCGCCGAGGAGGGCTGCGAGGGTGGGTCGATCGGGGAGATCGTGACCATACCCGGTGAGGTCTTGGGCGATCAGGTTCAGCTCGACGACACCTTCCTGGGCAAGGCGCTCGGCTTCGCGCACTAGGTCGTCGATGGGTCGGCTGCGCTGCTTCCCCCGCAGCGTGGGGATGATGCAGAATGCGCAGGTGTTGTCGCACCCTTCCGCTATCTTGAGGTAGGCCGTGTACTTCGGCATGGAGTTGATGCGCGGGATGTCACAGCCAGCGACGAACTGCAGGTCGTGCGTGACGAGAACGCGGTCGTCGGGCGAGTTCGCTCGACGCAAAGCGCTAAGGGGAACGAAATCGGAGGCGCCGACGGCGGGCACCTCAGGGGCCGAGGTTCCAGCACCTAGAACAGCTGTGATCGCGGTGTAGTCGGACGTCCCAATAAAATGGTCGACCTCGGGGAGCTCGTTCTCGAGCTCACTGACGTAGCGCTGGGCGAGGCAGCCGGAGACCACCAGCTTCTGGCCGCCACGACGCTTCACCTCGGCCATCTCAAGGATGGCGTTCACCGACTCCACCTTGGCTTCGCCGATGAACGAGCAGGTGTTGACCACGATGGTGTCGGCGTCGTCGGCAGACTGCACCAACTGATGACCCGCAGCCGCAGCGATACCAAGCATGTGCTCGGCATCGACACGGTTCTTTGGGCAGCCGAGGGAGATAAAGTGCACCTTCGACATGCTGAACACCCCTGCGGCTCGGCCGCTGGTGGACACATAATGAGCCGCGGAACCCTCAGTTTCCGCGCTTCTCACCGACCTGCGCCTTGAGGTTCTTCAGAGCACCGCCAAGCGCGTCTCCCAAGGTGAGACGGTCGCTCGCCCCGTCGGAGCGCTCCTTCTTCTTGTACTCGTCATATGCGCGACGGGTCTCCCCCTCGATAACGGCACGAACCGAAACGGTCACTTTGCGGGTGCGGCGATCGAAGTTCTTGACCTCGACCTCCATCTCCTCGCCGGTCTTGACGACATCTTGGGCCCGCTGCGCCGGCTCACCGGTGAGTTCTCGCAGGGGACAGAAGGCCTCGAGGCCCTCCTCGAGCTTGAAGTACACCCCACGGTCGACGACCCGTGAGATCGGTGCCTTCAAGCGTGCCCCTCGCTGCAGCTGGCGCTCCGCCTTCTCCCAGGGGTTTTCCGTCAGGCGCTTGATGCTACACGACAGACGCTGGCGCCCCATGTCGAGAGCAAGCACCAGAAGGTCGACCTCTTGACCGATGGTGAGGACTTCGGAGGGGTGACCTACGCGGTCCGTCCAGCTCAGCTCACCGATGTGGACGAGGCCTTCGACCCCCTCCTCGAGCTCGACGAAGGCCCCGAAGTCCATCAATGAGCGGACAGTACCCTTGGTGCGCGTTCCCTCAGGGTACTTCTCGGCCACCGCCGCCCAAGGATTCTGCTCCAGCGCCTTCGTCGACAGCGAGATGCGTCGGTTGTCGAAGTCAACGTCGAGGACCCGGGCCTTGATCCGCTGGCCAATCTTGAAGCGATGAGAGGGGTGCTTGACGCGGTCCCAACCGATCTCGCTTAGGTGGACGAGACCTTCCACTCCTTCGTCGAGCTTCACGAAGGCACCGAACTCGGCGAGCGCAACAATGTCACCCTCGACGTCAGCTCCGGGTCGCACGCGCTCCCTCGCGCTGGCCCAGGGGTCAGGGGTCATCTGCTTCAGGCCAAGCTTCATGCGCTTCTTGTCGCGCTCGAGAACGATGACCTTGACGTCGAGTTCCTGCCCCTGCCGTACGACGTCTTGGAGACGCACCTTGTGTTCCCACGAGATGTCGCTCATGTGGAGCAGCCCATCGACTCCACCCACATCGAGGAAGGCGCCGTAGGGGACCACCGCGCGGCCGCGCCCGCGGCCGACATCCCCCTCTTGCACCGTCGTCCAGAACTCGTCGGCCCGTTGCTTCGCTTGCGCGGCGAGACGTGCTTTGCGGCTGACCACGATGTTCGCGCGCTCGAGCTCAAGCTCGGTGACGTCGAACTGATCGGCGGAGCCAAGGACTTCCTGCTCGGCGACCCGAGAGTGTGTCGCCTGGCTGCGCGGGAGGAAGGCGCGAAGCACACCCGCGGACAGCAGTTCGCCCTCCTGCTCCGCACCAAGCGCCACGGCGTATCCGCCTTTCACCTCGTGGACCACCACACCGGGGAGCATCGCTCCCTCGCTGACCGCGGTGACCACACGCTCCAGGCCTCGAAGTTCACGAGCCTGTACCAGCGACGCCGCGGGGACGGGGGCTTCATCGGCGCGCCCTGCGGGTGGATCGAGCAGGCGAACCTCGAGGGAATCACCGGGGGAGAAGGTCAAGCCCGTCATCTCGGCGGCAGGCACCGCTGCTCGGAGGGGCTCGTGCCCGACGGGCTGAACTTGCACGAAGAGAGCGACGTCCGTCACCGCGTCCACCGTGGCGGGGTGCACTGCCTGCCACAGCGGCGGGCCGGAAAGGACAGCCAGTTCACCTACGTCGAAGCGCGGCGGGCCGTGCTCGAAGCGGGGCCCGGTCTTGGGTCCGCTGCTGGATCTCGCCCCCCCTCGCGCGGGGCGGCGCGTTCGCTTCTTGCGGCTTTTGGACCCGGCGTCGCCCGTCGAGGTGCTCGTCTTGTCCGTCGTGGTCTTGTTCGCTGCTGTGTTCTCGCCCGACATCAGTCTCGTCCTCAACATCTGTGCGTCAACGCGCAGGCGGGTGCTTGCGCTCGGGGGTTGTACTGTCAATGCGGGCCCCTGTCTTGCGACAAGGCGCTACCCAGAGCGGGTCGAGGTTGGTAGGGGCCTCCCATGTCACGAACACGACATTGCGAAATTGAGCGGTCTTTCACGTTCGAGGCGGCTCACCGCCTGCCCCAGCTCCCGGCAGATCACAAGTGTCACCGCATGCACGGGCACAGCTTTCGCGTCACGGTGCGTGTCAGAGGCCCCATCGACCCTGAGCTTGGATGGGTCGTGGACTTCGCCAGGCTAGAGGAAGCGTGGCGCCCGCTCCACCGTCAACTTGACCACAACGTACTGAACGAAGTGCCGGGCCTCGAGAACCCGACCAGCGAGATGGTCGCGCTGTGGATTCTCGAGCGATTCGCGGTCGAAGGGGCAGAGATCTCCTCGGTTTACGTCGCGGAGACCTGCCGTTCCGCGTGTACCGTGTTCGCGAGTACGCCATGAGCCGCCTTTTACGACGAGAGAAGGTCTTCTTGCTGCTCGTGAGCGTGTTTCTGCTCGCGCTGCTCGTCGCGAATGTCTTCGCCGCATCGAAGCTCATTCGGCTCGACCTCGGCTTTCACACTGTGGTCGTTGCGGTGGGTATTCTTCCCTACCCGGTGACCTTCCTGGTCACCGACTTGATCAGCGAGGTGTATGGGCGCGAACGGGCCGACTTCACCGTGGTGCTCGGCTTCGTCGTCAGCCTGGGGCTGCTCCTCTTCCTGGAGCTCGGCAAATGGGTGCCAGGGTTCGATCCAGTCCAGCAAGAGGGCTTCGCGGCCTTCTTCTCCTCCAACGCCAGGGCGGTCTTCGCCTCGATGCTTGCGTACCTCGTCGCCCAGTTTCTCGACGTGCGCCTGTTTCACTGGTGGAAACGGAAGACCCGGGGGAAACACCTGTGGCTTCGAAACAACGGCAGCACGGTGGGTAGCCAGCTCGTGGATACCGTGCTGGTGACGACGGTACTCTTCTACGGGACGAGTCCTCCGTTCATGGCGGGAGCCACCATGGGGTTGTCGGAGATCCTCCCGATCATCCGGGATGGATTCATCTTTAAGGCACTCGTGGCCCTCCTCGACACGCCGCTCCTTTACCTCGCGGTTTGGTTTTTGCGCACGATGGGCGTGTCGGCGACATCGGACCGTGCATCGGGATGACAGTTCGGGCTACTCTCGGCGCGGTCGCGACGGAGGGCCTGGATGCGGATCGATTGCGAGCAATGTGGAGCAGCTTACGCCATTGACGACGCTCTGATCTCAGATCGAGGGGTTCGTGCACAGTGTCCGAAGTGCGGGGCCCAGAAAGTCGTACAAAAAGGTGAGACTCCCGCCGTGCCCCCGCCGCCCGGGGCTCCCTCGCCCTTTGGCGCGCCCGGGGGCCCTTTCGGTGGCGGCGGGGCAAGCCCCTTTGGCGGTCCATCCGGCAGCCCCGGGGTAAATCCTTTTGCGCCGGCTCCGGGGCCGTCCCCGTTTGCTGCTCCAGGGAGTTCCCCTTTTGCCGCAACAGGAGGCTCGCCCTTCGGGGGCCAGGGCCAGGCACCCGTCGGGAACCCCTTCGCCGCGGCCCCGCCATCCGGCAACCCGTTTTCGGCCCCGGCGGGTCCGTCAGCGCCTGCGGGCAACCCCTTCGCGGCGCCCCCCTACAATCCGTCCCCTGCGCCCTCCTGGGGTCCCGCTACCCCGAGCGGAGCACCGGCGTTCGGCGGAGCGAGCCCAGCCCCCCCAGCCGCGCCCGCCTCAGATCCCTTTGGTATCATTCCTCCTGCCCCGCCACCGTCGACACTGCCCCCTCAGGCCGCCCCGAGCGACGACCCTTTTGGCGCCATCCTGACCGCTCCACCATCGAGCGACCCGTTCGCGGGACTCGATACGGGGCCTGCATCGCCCACCCAGGAAACGCGCTGGCGGGTCATCCCGAAAGGCGGCGAGCCCCAGGAGGGACTGACACTCGCCGAAGTCCGCGAGCTCGTGCGCAGCGGTCGACTCGGGGTGAATGACCAAGCAGGCCCCGACGGGGAGGCACATCAAAAGAGTTCTGGAAACAGATCTCGTAATAGAAGGTTGA
>JBMTAX010000207.1:0-5927 GCA_049429145.1 Myxococcota bacterium | reverse complement strand
GAACTGTCGCGTGTCACCGCCGGAGAAATAGCTGCGCACTCGAGCCCGGGGTTGAGCGCTTTACCGATGTAAAAGATTTCCCCACTGCGATCCTTCATCAGGTAGCAGCCCGGTTCCGTCGGGAGCCCACGGACCTGTTCCGCGAGTCTCGCTCGTCTTGCCTCCCGGTCCTCGGGGGGGAGTGCTTCAGGTCGACGTGGAGCCATCTCTCCTCTTGCCCCGCGGGCGCGCCCAGGAGGCGCACCATGGATGGGTCGCTACGACCCCTTCGCACCTTGTCATAGTCACCGCGGCGCTGTCTCGCTGCCGAATCCGCGGGAAGGTGAACCGAGTTTTCTTTTCGCTGAATTCCGGCTGTCAGTTCCGCGGTGCGGTGTCGGGGCGCTGAGAGCCCCCGCGAGCCATCGATGAGAGTGAGGTGAGCCTATGGTTCCTTCTTCCAATTCCGGAATGCCGCCAGCATCTCTTCCTCGAGCTCTTCGGGCAGCGAGGCGTCGGGCAGGTGCCCTAGCGCAGCGGAGGTCGCCTTCATCTGCTCGACGTAGACGCGGCAGTTGCGGCACATCAGTAGGTGGAGACCAAAGCGAAGGCGCCCGTAGGGGGACATGCGTCCCTCCACGTATTCGGTGACCAACTCGACCACTTCACGACAGGTCAGCATTCTCGCCTCCGTGCACTCTGTGCCGCGACCAGCATCGCTCGGACCCGGGTTCGGGCTCGGTGCAACAACACACGTTGATTGACCTCCGATAGCTCCAGCGCGTTACACACCTCTTCGCAGCTCAAACCCTCGATGTCGCGAAGGGTCAGCACTGCCCGTTGTCGTTCTGGCAGGCTTGCAATGGCGGTCTCGAGTTCGCCGACCAGCTCGCGTCCTTCGATCTCCTCGATGGCGAGCCGAGCCCACGACTGCGAGCCTGCCCACATGCCATCGGGGCGGAAGGTTCCTACCGGCATTTGCATCTCTTCTCCGTCTTCGCTCTGAAGACTACTCACCGGCACGGTTCGGCCCTGTTTGCGCAGCAACGTCTTCGCCTGATTCACCACGATGGCGATGAGCCACCGGCGCAGCGATGACCTTCGTTCGAACCGCGGTAGCGCGCGGAGGGCAGATACCCACGCTTCCTGTACGGCATCATGGGCCGCGCCTGGCTCCCCGAGGATAGCCTGGGCGGCACGCAACATGGGCCCGCCGTGCACTTTCACGACGACGCGCACGGCGCTCTCGTCGCCGGCCAAGATACGTTCGATGAGTGCCGCGTCCTGTTCCCGGTCCGTCGGCGCGCCCATTCGTTCGCCCTTCTTCCATGACAAACGCAATCGTTCATCACCACGCTATCTGCGTGTCTTCGCTTATCACACGTGCACCCTAGCGGCCTCGGGAGACCACGGGCATTTTGCAGCGTATGTTCGGGATACGTGCTTCACGCTCCACTGTAACAATGTCCGGCCGTCGTGCGTCCCTCCAGAGAGGGGAGCGCACACTCCTCCCCCAATGGAGCAACCGATGCCATCGACACCATCCCTTCTCAAGAACCTTGGCAGCGCAGCCCTATTGCTTTCTGCGGCTGCCTTAGGCGGCTGCGCCACCGTCACCTCGGTGGAGGCTGACCAGCCTAATGCCGGGGCCACGAATTCTGAGCGCGCTGCGCCCGTCACTGAGGGCACGGGCAATGCCGCAAGCCAGGCGAGTGAGGGCTCTTGCGGAGAGGGTTCCTGTGGCGAAGGCTCCTGCGGCTGAGGTCGCCCATGAGCCACGCAACCGAGCCGACGGTGCCTTGCCGTGAACCTGGGGTGTCCCCGCAGCCCGAGCTACATCGGCCATCGGCGCGCCTCGACATTGGCCAGGAACTCCGGGCCGCCAATCCACAGCTCGCTTCCCGCGTTCCCCGGTTTGCCGTCTCGGGTCTCGAGAGATTGTTACTGCAGCACGAGGTCAATACGTTCTTGTCACAACAGCGCGACTTGTCTGGCGCTGCTGTGGTCGAGGCGTTACTCCGTGAGCTACAGATCGACATCGACATCGGCGGGGCGCCGTGGCCCAAGTCTCGACGTCTGGTGGTCGTGGCCAACCATCCGACCGGTATCCTCGATGGGGCAGTGCTCTCCCATATTCTTGCCCGCGAATATGGCGGCGTGCGCGTGCTGGCGAACGCACACCTCTCCCGACTGGAGATTGCCCAAGATTGGCTCGTTCCCGTCGCTCGTTTCGGGGGGCGACTCTCTCGTGAGCAGGCGAAGCGAGTACGAGAGGTACTCGATGACAATACGCCCCTGTTGGTATTCCCAGCAGGTGAGGTCGCCAAGTTCGGGCGGCGCGGGGCTCGCGAGGTTCCTTGGGCCTATTCCTTTTTACATCGCGCTCGAAAGTGGGGGCGCACCGTCGTCCCAGTCCACTTGAGTGGTCACACCTCGCCAAGCTTTCACCTGGTCAGTGTACTTCGTAGGCTCTTGAGGATGGATTTTCACGTCGAGCAGCTCCTCCTCGTGCGCGAGCTGCGAGCTCAGCGTGGAGCGACGGTCACCGCCACGGTAGGTCATGGGATTGAGCCCGAGGACCTTCCCGTGCACGGGGCTGAGGCTACGGAATATGTTCGGCGTCACACGCTGGCCCTCGCCACGTCGATGGGTACGCCCAAGAAAGGGCACCCCGCATGCAAACTGTGAGTACGCCCGTCGAGCGTGAGGCCTTGCTCAAGAGTTTCAGTGAAGAGACTCGGCTCGGCCCCGGGCGCATAGCGCCTTTTGAACTCCATCTTTTCCACGGGAACGACCTGCCGATGGCACTCCACGAGGTCGGGCGGCTGCGGGAAGAGACCTTTCGTTTCGCGGGTAGCGGCAGCGGCAAGTCATTAGACCTCGACGAGTTCGATACCGCCACCGACGGATACCAGCAGCTGGTGGTGTTGCATCGCGAACGCAAGGAGATCGTCGCGGGGTGTCGCCTGAAGGCCGGGAGGACTGGCTTGTCGACGCCGTTCGCGAGTGAGGCCCTGTTCGAATTCTCCACACCCTTCCGGCAAAAGTACGAAGGCGGACTTATCGACATCGGACGCCTGTTCGTGGTCCCCGAGTTGCAGGCCGCGGGCGGGGAGCGCGAGGGAATCTTTGCCCTCGACAGCGTGTTCCAGGGCCTCGGCTTGCTCACCCAGCGGGATACCCGTCTCCGCCATTATTTTGGCCGACTCGTGTTGCCGATAACCCTGCCCAGCAGAATGCGTGACCTCTGCTTGTTTTTTCTCTCCAAGCATTTCGCCGGTGACGATGAGCTCGTCAGGCCTCGCTCCCCGGGGGCGCTGCGAGCATCGGCGGCGGAGCTGGCCGATGTCCTCAGCGGAGAGAGCTGGCGGGACGACCTCCGGGTTCTGCAGCTCGAGGCGCGGCGGCTTCGTACGCGCGTCCCCCCTCTACTTCGGGCGTACGTATCCCTCTCACCGACGCTGCAAGCCTTTGGGGTTACGCGCGATCCTGACTTGTCCGGCATCGAGGAGGTCGCAATCCTCGTCAAGGTGAGCGAGGTTCGGCTGCGAACGCGCCGGAGGTACGGGGTTGGGAGCAGGGAGCAGGAGCACGCATGAACGAGCGCGAAGTGGTTATTGAGCAGGTCGCCAAGCAGGTCGCACATTATCTCGAGGCAAGCCGCAGCCTCGATGTACTCGTGACCGATGCCGCAGCGCCAGCGGTGCTCCAGCAGGAGATCGACTTCACTCTCCCGGAGCGCGGGCATGGGATCCACGACCTGCCACGTCTGGCAGGTGAGATCTTGTCCCGCTCTGTGAAGACCGCCAGCCCTCGTTTCATGAACCAGCTGTTCGGTGCCGCCTCGTTGCCTGGCATCATCGGTGACCTTTTGGGTGCCGTGACGAACGCATCGCTCTACACCTACGAGGCGGCTCCCGTCGCGACGCTGGTGGAGCGAGCACTTGTTCAGGAAGTATGCAAGCGCCTCGGCTTCGAGGGCGGCGAAGGGATCTTCGTCACCGGCGGCAGCAACGCGAACCACATGGCGATGCTGATGGCGCGGAACCACGCCCTCCCCAGTTCGGTACACGAGGGGCTGCACGGAGGCCCTCGGCTCGTCGCCTTCGTCTCCGAAGAAGCCCACTACTCGTTTGAGCTCGGCGCACAACTCATCAGCATCGGGCGGGCGGGCCTTGAAAAAGTCCCCACCGACGATGAGGGGCGCATGTGTCCCCGTGCGCTCGAAGCGAAGATCGCGGCCGCACGAGGGCGTGGAGATGTGCCGTTTTTTGTTGGTGCCACTGCCGGTACCACGGTGCGGGGCGCCTTCGATTCGATCGCCTCGCTCCACGAGGTGACCGCGCGTTACGGTCTATGGCTGCACGTCGATGGCGCGTGGGGAGGAGCAGTGCTGCTCTCGACGACAAAACGTCATTACCTTGAGGGGGTCGAGTTGGCTGATTCCTTCGCGTGGGACGCCCATAAACTTCTCGGCATGCCTCTGGTCTGTTCGATGTTGCTGACGCGCACTGTGGGCCATCTGCAGCGGGCGCACGGAGAGACTTCGTCTGACTACCTTTTTCACGACGACGACATGGACCTCGGTCGCAAGTCGCTTCAATGCGGACGGCGCGCCGACGCCCTCAAACTCTGGTGCGCGTGGAAGGCGTACGGCACCGATGGGCTCGGTGCGCAAGTAGACCGCCTCGTGGACCTGGCCCGGTTTGTGGCTCGTTTGATCACCGAACAGCCATCACTCGAGCTTCTCGGGGACGCTCCCTTTGCCAACGTCTGCTTCCGGGTGAGAGGTGAGGATGACGCCTTCCAGGTGAAGGTTCGCGAAATCCTGAAAGACTCGGGGCGAGCATTGGTGAACCACGCCCGCGTCCGCAACCAGCGGTGTCTCCGGCTGATCGTCGCAAACCACGTCGCTGATGAAACAACGCTGCGTACCTTCATCGACGACGTGCTGTGGGCTTGCCAGGAAGCTCGGGACGTGTCTCGCTCGCCTTCCGCATCACCGGCTGACCGCTCGTTCAATCCCGTGTGAGGGGTCATGGTGAAACAGGGCGTTTGTTCATCAGCTCGAGTTCGAGTTCGATCTTCACGTCTTCTCCGACGACGTAACCACCGCCTTCGACGGTCTTGCTCCACTGTAGACCGTAGTCGAACCGGTTCACCTCTGTTTCTGCGGAGAAGGCGAGGTGTACACGTCCCCCGGGATCCTTGAACTCTGGCGACGGGCCGCTCACTTGGAGCACCACCGTCTTCGTGACCCCTCGGATGGTCAGGTCACCCACCACCACCAACTTGTCATCGCCCTGTCGCCGCACCGACTTTGAGACGAAGCGCATCGAGGGATGCTTCGTCACGGCGAAGAAGTCATCACTGCGGAGGTGCTTATCGCGCTGCTCGTTGTCGGTATCGATGCTGTCTACGTCGACGGTGATGTCGACAAAGCTCTTGCTGATGTCCTTGTCATCGAGGATCACCTTCGCTGTATATTGTTGAAACCTCCCGCGTACCTTGGCGACGACGAGGTGCTTGGCAACAAATCCGATGGAGGAATGGTTGGGATCGATGTCCCATTGCCAGGTTGCTGCGGAAGCCGCGCCGGCCGCCAAGAACGTTGATAGGGCTACGAGCGAATGAAACCTCGTCATGGGGCGCTCCGTTGTGGGTGGGGGGCTGCACTGCCTCCTCCACCGTGGGTTCACAGAGGTGACGCAGCGTCTCAGCGAATGTTACACCCCTTCGCCATCGCACTCTCGTCATCGCCTATCGGAGGGCGGGACGGGTCCGAAGCTGGCCGCCCTCGTCTCCCCCGGCTTCCTCGCGCACCAAACCCCGGTCGGACGCGCCCTGGGCGAACCTTTCCGACAATGCACTGGCTTCTGGCCGCAGCCTACGCTCCTACGACCGGTACGCTTGCCGCCACAACATCTTCATTGTACCGCAATGGTACG
>JBMTAX010000206.1:0-5986 GCA_049429145.1 Myxococcota bacterium | reverse complement strand
GTACTTCAACTCTTCACCGTCGACGCGTTAGGGAAGGAGGCGCGATACGATGAGCTCGCCAGCGTCACCTTCGACTTCACGCCGCCGCGCCCCGTCGTCGTTGGGGAGCCGACAGAACTCGAACCCGTCTCCCCCGGGCGTGGGGTTTCCTTCTCGGTACCCCTCACCGAGATTCCGACCGCGACCCCGAGGGTGTGGGCCCAAACGCTCACCGGAGGTGCTGCCCAGGAGCCCCGTGCGCTGACCGCCCTCAGCAATGGCGAGGTCGTATGGTTTTTCACGGGCAGTCTTCCCGCGTCTGCAGCTGAGGGAGACTACGAGCTACACCTAGACCCCCTCTACGACGAGGCCGGAAATCTGAGTGATGTTGTGCCACTTCATCGTCTACGCTTCGACAAGACGCCGCCCTTGCTCTTCGATTTTGCACCCCTGAGTACGTCGCTGCGGCGAAGCGATACTTTGGAAGTGACCTTCGAGGTCACAGAGCTTCTCGCCAAGGACCCCCAGGTCCGCCTCGGAGAAGCACTCCTCACACGGGATGGTGCGGTGCGCGCCCCCCGCTACCGCTACACCCTCGACATCGGCACTACCGACATCGACGGTCTCGAGTTCATCGAGGTGACCCTCGAGGATGTCGCCCACAACGTCACCACCGACCGCTACGGCGTCGTCACGGTCGACGCCAGTGCACCTTCTGTGCTCGACGCCGCTTTTTTGCCGGCGGTCGCGCGCAGCGGCACCGCCGCCGTACTGACCATCGTCGTCGATGAGCCGCTCGTACAACTGCCCGGCGGTGCACCCGCTGTGCTGCCGCATTTCCGCGAAGGCAACGATCCGGGGCTTGCCTACCTCAGCTCATCAGGCTTTTCCCATAGCTACGCGGTCTTCGTTGGACCCGATACTGACGATGGTGTCTACGTGATCGATCAGCTCGAGGTGGAGGACGTCGCGAGCAATCGTTCCCTCGTCGAGTTGAGCGACCTCGCCGCGGGACCGCCGACGCTCGTCATTGACAAGCGCGTGCCACAAGTGGTCAGCGCCGCCGTGAACGCGACCACGCGCAGTGCGATCACAGGGTTCGATGAACTCGTCGTGACCTTCGATACCGGTGAGAATCTCGACAGCATCGACGAGGGCCTACGGGTGCGGCTCGGTGAGCAGGCGCTCACCTGCGGCGCCTACCAAAGCTCAAGTCCACAGTATCGCTGCACCTCCCTCATTACGGCGACAACTCCAGAGGGCACCCGAACGGTCACCATCGAGACCCGCGACGCAGCCGGCAATACCGACACGGAGTCGCTGCCCGTGGTGATCGACCACAGCGGCCCGGTCCTCATCACCGGTACCCTCACGCCAGATTTGGCCAGGGCTGGTGACGTCGTGACGCTGACCTTGGTCGCCAACGAGGAACTCGCGGCAAGCGTCACCGGCGGCCCACAGGCGCAGCTGCATTTCGGGAACGACGACGACCCAGGCTTCCTCTTCCGGACGAGCTATGGAAGCACCTATACGTACCAGCTCTTCGTCAACGAAGCCCAAGCAGAGCAGTCCTATACGCTCACCGGTGTCACTTGGACCGATGGTGTGGGCAACACCAGCGTCGTCACGCTCGGTGTGGCGAGCGGTGGTACCAAGTCACTCACCATCGACCGGAGCGCTCCGGCCATCAGCGAGGTTTCCCTCAGTGGGACGAGGCGCAGTGCCGTGAGCGGTTACGACGACCTCACGGTGCAATTCAATGTCGATGAAGACCTCAGCAGTTCTGGAGGGTCCCTCGTCGTGAGCCTCGGCGATCGACCGTTCGACTGCGAACCCTTCGCCGCCACCGCCCCGCGGTACACCTGTACTGCCGAGGTGTTGCCCACCGATGTGGAAGGCGCGGCAGTGGTGACCATCGAAGCCCGTGATGGGGCCGGAAACCTCGCGGTCAAAGGAGCACCTTTCCTCATCGACCACACACCACCTGCGCCAGAGGCGCTCCTTGCCTGGCGACTGTCGCCTCCACTCGCGTCCGTACCTTATGTCGCTACGGCTGCCGTGCTGGGGAGCCGCGGGCAGCTCCATCTACAGACCCTCGAACCCCTTAGCCCCTTGAACAGCGTCGTCAAAGCGGTCTCCATCGACGACGGCACTGAGGAGCTTTTCACCTTTCGCGCCCAGAATTACCTGCCTGATGGCACAGTCGTGTCCTATTGGGATTTCCTCGCGGTGCATGTCACCGAGGGTGACTACCGGGTCGAAGCCGTCCTGCGTGACGACGTCGGCAATGCTTGGGAAAATGTCATCGCGCTGCCAGCCCCTGGGCTCAGGGTGGTAGAGGCAGGGGCGTCGCCCTGCTTCGTCACCCGGGATGACGGCTCTTTGGCTTGTACTGATTTCGATGGTGACGGCTTTGAGGGCATCCATGCAGGCTGCCTGACCGGTACCGACTGTAACGACAGCGTGGCCTCCGCGTACCCGCATGCCATCGAGATCCCCGGTGATGGCATCGATAATGATTGCCTCGGAGATGGCGACCTTCCGCTCGATGAGACGAACACGATCTTCGTCGCCCCCACGGGCCGCGTCGATGGCGCCGGCACGCGGGACGATCCCATGCAGACCCTCGAGGGGGCCCTCGCGGTCGCAGGCACGACACGCTTTGTGGCGGCACAGAGCGGCGTCTATTTGGTCCCCGCACGCATCTTTGTGAAGCGCGGTCTCATCGGAGGACTCGACGCCAACTGGGCGCGCACCGACGCGGCGAGCGTAGTCAACACGCCCCTGACCCTCGCCGATATGAGCAGCGAGTTGGTGCTCCTCTCGGGCAGCACCGTCGTCTTCGAGGGCATCGAGGTGAACGGTCCAAATCGCGTGCTGCAGGTGTCTTCGTTGGCCACTGCGGTGATTTCCAGGGCGAGGATCACGACCACTGACGTTACGGCGACCGGGAACGCCACGGCGCTGTTCTACGGCAAGGGGATCGTGCTCTCGTCGGTCTTCGACGCAGGCGCGGGGGGCAACGACGCTGTCGAAGTCGAGAACTCGTCGAACGTCCGCTTCGTAGACACCGAGATCTATGCGAACGACGGCAAGGCACTGTATCCATTGGCAGACACCACGCTTGTCCGTACCCGCATCGATTCCACCAACGATAACGGTATCGGCATCATCTTCTACACGCCCCACGTGACGGCCATCTCGTCGCTGATTCGCAGCGGGGGGACCGGGTCTTCTGGTCGCGGTGTTCGTCTGTATTCGAGCGGTAGTTCCTTTGAGGGGCATTTCACGACCATCAGCTCCCTCTCCATGAACGACCAGGTGCCGGTCACCGCCCGCTGTGTCGGCTGCCTGATCGCGAAATCGGTATCGATCAAGGAGACAAGCCGGTACGCGACCGTCGGTTCCGCCTATGTGTCCTCCACGGGATGTGCCGTGACTTATGGTGGCTCATGCACCACCGACGCCGCAGTCCTGAACGCCTGCGACCCAGCGTGGTGCGACGAGTCCCGCGACAACCTCATCGAGCCCACTGCACTCGGCGAGCCGAACCTCGAGCTGCCCTCGGACTCTCCTTTGATCGATCAGCTCCCCACCTTTGAGGCCCTCGGTACGTCGTCGTCCGCGGTACTCGACATGACAGGACTCTGTCGAGGAGCCACGGGCTTCGCGCCTGGCGCCTACCTGGTGCCGTGACAATCTTGGTCTGTCTCAGGGTGAGCCCACGGGTACCGATGAGGGCGCCGGTTGCCTGTGCCGATCTACGCTCTACCGGGCGGTGCTTGGCACGGGTCCCTGAGGAGCCGAGATGCGGCACAGATGGCGTCACTCTCTTCTCGCTGCTGTAGTCATGGCTGCCTGCGTATTGTCGTCCAGCGACGTCAAGGCAGGGTACAGTCGAGATTTCGCAGCAGGCTCGCTGCTCATCCCCATGGACCTCGACCACCAAGACCGCGGCATCTTTCAAGCCTACGGGCTCGTGTACCAGCTCCTCCAGAGCGGCGTCATCGTCTATTGGGCCATTGATCCACAAAAGACCTGGGACCCCGTCCTTCATCGATCCACGCCTGACCTAGTAGCTTCCACCACCATTTACGGATCCGACGACGCGGTACCGCAAGGCACGAGCTTTATCAGCGAGCCCTATCGCGGGGGACCGTTCCTGGTCGACGGAACCGACGCGTCTGCCGCAAAAACCATTATCGATGCCTATCAGGCCGATACGGGGCGTACCGGTTACCGACTCGTCAGCGTGCATGAGCTCAGCGAGGCAGTCACTGTACAAGTGGGAAAGGAGATGCGGGCCGCGCCCACCATCGCCGTCTTCGCCGATGGCAATGAGAAGATCGCGACCTCGTATTTGCGTGCGGCCGGGATTCCTCAGTCGAATGGTGCTTCTTTTCCGAGCGCGAATTGTGGGACTAGCGATTGCGGGCCAGGGACCGCGAACCCTGACCTTTTGACGGTGCCGGCAGTGATGGGCGACCTCGGTACCTGCGATGCTCCGAACCTCGATCATCGTAATGGTGCGCTATTTACCGACGATGAACTACCGGCATTTTGCCAAATCATGAGCATGCATTGGGATGTGAATGACCGAGAGACCGTGAAGTGTAACGGCGGGAACTGCCCGGGTACCCAAAGCCAATGCGCGGGCCAAGCCTTCACCTACCATGGCCACGAGGTGGTGGCAGAGGTGCGCTCTTTTCTCCAATTCGCCACCCACTTCTTCGCCGAGTGCCAGGCGGTGAACGCGTACGAAAACCTCGTACCGAACCCTGCATGGCCCTGGCTCGACGATGAGGGTCGGCGGGGCCATTTCCTCACCACCACGGGGAGCAGGTCATGCAGCGTCAGTGCGGACTGCGCGAAAGACACCAGCAAAGGCTATGACTGCGTCAATGGGCTCTGCATTCCCGTCGACAACAAAGAGAAGGGGGCTGGCTTCCTCATCGCAGCGCAGCCATCGGAAGTGCAGCTCCTCAACGTGTCGAGCCCCTATGTGCAAATCGACGGCGATTTCGAGACGGTAGGGGGCAGTGAACCCGCCTATAACCTGAGCACGACCTTGGGCACCGCGTATACGAATCAGCGCGAGGTGACCTTCGTGACCGGCGCCGCGGGGCCAGGCGTCCAAGATGTTTGGATGACCGGTTATCTCGATGGAGCCTGCGACATCTTCAGCGAAGAAGAGGAGTGTGCCGGCTTCGGTAAGGTGAGCTACCTCGGGGGCCACAGCTACAAGACTGCGGTGCCTCTCAGCACAAACCTCGACGGGCAAGGCACTCGATTGTTCCTGAACGCCCTCTTCGAGGCTGACTGCGTCACCACTGTGGGTCAACCTGCGCTGTATCTGCAGGTGCTCGGTGACGAAAACGTCGTCTTGGCCGCCGGGGACGCGCAGCGCGAGTACGTGTTGCGCTATCGCAACACCGGGCGCGGCCACGCCGTGGACAGCGAGCTCCGCTTCGAGGTGAGCGGCCCCGCGGTGGTTTCGGCGCTCCAGTCCCCTTCGCTTACCGCGCCGGCCCAGGCCTGGGACACCGGTGCCATCGGGACAGACTATTCGGCGTCAGCCGCCTCCGCGGCGGGCACGCGCTCGCTTACCCTCACCCTGACCGCCCCGGGTGCTGTGACCCTCACCCCGAGGTTGAAGTATCTCGTGGGGACGTCGGAGCTCGAGGTCAGCGGCGCTCCATTCGTCATTACGGTGGAGCGCGATCTCGACGGCGATGGCATCAATGACGAGGATGATCTTGATCCGAACGATCCGTCCCGCTGCGCAGACGTTGACCAAGACGGCTGTGATGATTGTGTGCTGCAATCGGCGAGCGCCCCCCAAAGCGACGGCGTCGATACCGATGGCGACGGTCGCTGCGATGTTGGTGACGACGACGACGACAACGACGGGCTGAGTGATGGCGAGGAGGCGAGCCTCGGCACCGATCCGCTGCAGCGTGACAGCGACAGCGACGGCGTCGAGGACGGTGCGGAGGTAGAAGCCGGT
>JBMTAX010000205.1:0-5949 GCA_049429145.1 Myxococcota bacterium | reverse complement strand
CCAGCTCATCGAGAAAGATCCTGATGAGATGGTGCGAGCAGGGGAGGGCGAGGCACTGCGCCACGCCATCGAGGCTGCACCTGCTGCTATCGACCGTCTGCTCGATGCTGCCGTCCATGAAGGGGCGGGCTCGGCGCGCGACCGCGTCCGGGCCATCGATCGGCTTCTGCCGTTTCTGGCTGCCCCCCCTCGTGAGTTGACGAGAAGCCAGTTCATTCGGGCCGCCGCCGCCGCCTTGCACGAGGACGAGCGCATCCTCGCGGCCGAGGTGGAACAGCGGGGACGTGGGGAGATTTCGCGTCAGCTCCGTCGAGAGGGACGCCGTGAAGAGGGGGCGGCACCCCCTCCCGCCAGTGTGGGGCCGTCTTCATCGCAACTCGACGATGAACTTACCCCTGCGCCCACCGGTGTGGGGCTGGTACGCCGAACAGCACCTCCCGCAAAGTGGAGTGAGGCGGAGAGGCTCTTGGCCACCGCGCTGCTCGTACATCCATTGCTCGTCCCTCGTTGTGGCGTGTTGCTCGAGGGGCTCCGCAACCCCGAACTCCGGGACTTCATCGAGCGGCTGAACGATGCGCTTGTGCGCTTCCACGACCTGGAACCGCACAAAGTGCTGCTCGAGCATGTTCACGCACGTCGTGGCAGTGCGCTTTTCGAACTGCTGGTCGAGGTACATCGTCGCAAAGGCTTCGAGGAGCCTCACCGCGTCTTCTCCGAGAGCGCTGCCGCAGAGACGATCGACGACTACTTGTTGCGTTTCGACGCGCGCCCCTTCCGTGAGCGGTTGCGCGACGTGCATCGTGCCATGGCCGAGGCAGAGCGCGCCGAGGCCCACGACGACTGGCGCCGATTGCAGGGGCTTCAGCGTGTCCTCGTCGATGCGTTGAGGCCCTTGGAGAGAGGCGAGGAGGCACAGCGAGCCCTCCCTGAGAGCCGGCCGCTCATGGCGCTCTCCCCACCGACTCCTGCGATTCTTGACGATGCAGAGCCTGCAGCCGCACCCGTGATTCCGCTGCATCGAACTGCCCCCTCCTCCTCGACCGCGACGACAACGCCCATCATCGAGCCCAACAGCGACGACGAGGACTGGGACGACCCCTGGGATGATCCGCTCTAGTTTCGCTGCACCACCCCGTCGGTGCAGCGGGGCCTTCGCGCACCCGAGGGGCGCGGAGCGTCGCGCTCCCCGCGAAGCGCTTGCCAAGGCCTCGTGAAGGTCAGCGCGGTGACCAAGCTTGCGTGTTCCCGAGCCCACGGGTGCAAGCCCTGTGGTTCCTCGTGCAACGGGTCACGGAAAATCGCCACGCAGCGCCACATGTGAGGGCGGAATGAGTCCTGCATCGCGGCCCCCACGCTCGTGGAGGACCGCGTGTCTAGGTGCGGTCCCGGACCAGGTAAGGCAGGGCATGGCAGAGGGTGGGGAGGGTGTCTTGGAACGGGGAAGCGCTCGCGCGCTGCAGGAGAAGCTGGCGCCCGTGGGTGCCGATCGCATCGTCGCTGCGTTCGGTGCAGCGGGCGCACCTGCACCCATTGGTTGCGGGCGTCTGCTTGTAACTGCGGCAGCGGAGATGGAAGTCACGATGACCCACGACGACGGCCGAGGCCCACATGCACAAGGCCCCATGGAGGATCGGAGTGAGCACAGCGATGCATTGATCGAGGCCGCCGAGCGTATGACCGCGGCCGCTGTCGCTGGGGAGCTCGCCCACGAACTCGGTACGCCCCTCAATGTCATCTTGGGGCGCGCGACGCTTGGGCTGCGGGACGTAAGTGACCTCGAACAACTGCAACACCACTTGCGCGTCGTCATTGAGCAGACGCACCGAATGACCGGTATTCTGCGCATCGCCCTTGGACATCTCCGCCCACCGCTGCCCTGTGCCACTCATGGCGTGCTCGTCAGCGACCTCGTCGCTCGGGTCATGCGCCGCATCTCTTTCTTGGCAGCTTCGCGCGGCGTGACGGTCGTCGCTGCCGACGTCGCACCCCTCGCGGTGCGCGGTGAAGAGGCTGCGCTCGAGCTCGCTCTGGTGCACCTTGTGGGCGCGCGCCTCGAGGTGTTGCCGCCGGGCGCCACGCTTTGCTTACGCGTGGCGAAGGCACACGCGTCACCTGGGTACATGGCCGGCGACGTCCCATCAGTGCAAATGACGATCGAAGACGACGGTCCTGCGTTCGGCGAAGCCCGCGAGGATCTGCAGACGGCGTCATCGTTCCTCCAGGGGCCTCGCTTGCGGAGCGACACACTCCCGATTGCGGTGTGTCGTGAGGTGCTGCGGCAGCACGGAGGACGACTGGAGATGAGTTCCGGCGCCCAAGGAACGAGCGTGCAGGTGTTCCTGCCAGAGGGAGAATCATGACGAGAAGCATCCTGGTGGTCGATGACGATGCAGCGATGTGCGACCTGCTTGAGAGTGGTTTGCGGCGGCACGGCTACGAGGTGACAAGTGCCCTCCGTGCCGAGGATGCGAAAAACGCCGTCGTGGCCAAGGAGTTCGACATCGCCGTGATCGACCTTCGCCTCGGTGGCGATGACGGCCTGAGGGTCTGTGAGTTCATCGCCGAGAATCGCCCGCAGACGCCGGTCATCGTCATCACAGCGTTCGGAAGTCTCGACAGCGCTGTCGCCGCCATCCGCGTCGGGGCCTACGACTTCATCATGAAGCCCATCAGCGTCGACGGCTTACTGCTGACCTTGGACCGGGCACTCTCCCATCGAGATCTGCGCGAGGAAGTCAAACGGCTACGGCAAGATGCGGCCCCTCTCGCTCCCCGGGATGGTGCGATGATCGGCGATTCGCGCGCCCTCGAGCGCATCCTCGACCTCATCGATCGTGTCAGTGACAGCGAGGCCTCGGTGTTGATCACCGGCGAGAGCGGTACGGGGAAAGAACTGGTCGCCCGCGCGATCCACGACCGGAGCGGTCGCAAAGGGCCGTTCGTTGCTGTGAACTGCGCCGCGATGCCAGCAACGCTCCTCGAAAGTGAGCTGTTTGGCCATGTGAAGGGGGCGTTTACGGACGCCAGAGAGTCTCGTGACGGTCTCTTTATCGCGGCCAACAGCGGCACCCTTTTCCTCGACGAGATTGGGGAGATGCCCATGGAGATGCAGCCAAAGCTGCTGCGCGCCCTGCAAGAACGAAAGGTAAGACCGGTCGGCGGTACGACAGAAAAGTCTTTCGACACCCGCATCATTACCGCGACCAACCGCGACCTCGAGCTCGAGGTGGAGGACAACCGTTTTCGCGAGGACCTCTTTTACCGAGTCAACGTGGTAACGATCCCCGTTCCTCCCTTGCGGGCCAGGGGAAACGACGTGCTCACCTTGGCGCAAGCCTTCGTCCAAACCGTCGCGCGCCGTACGGGCAAACCGGTCAAAGGACTCTCCAGCGCAGCCGCGCAGAAGCTGCTCGACTATGACTGGCCAGGGAACGTGCGCGAGCTGCAAAACTGCATCGAGCGCGCGGTCACCTTGACGCGTTTCGAGGAGATCACCGTCGACGACCTCCCGGAGAAGGTGCGACGCTATGAGAGCTCTCACGTAGTCGTCGCCGGAGACGACCCTGCGGAGCTCATTACCCTGCATGAACTCGAGAGACGCTACATCCATCGCGTGCTGAAGGCCGCGGGAGGAAACAAGACCCAGGCCGCGCGCGTGCTCGGCCTCGACAGGCGGACCTTGTACCGAAAGCTCGAGCGGTACCAGGAGCGAAGCGCGCAGGCGGAGGCCTAGTCGGTGGGCAGAGCTGCAGTTTCACAGATGCTGAGGCCTGGTTTACGCCGCTGGAGGGCGGGCTGCTGCCGGAAATCTGGACCAAAGCTGGACGGCTTCGCGCAGCTTTCGACCACTGAACATTGGAGGATCTCGCTGCGAGTTGTTAGACCGCCCCGGCCCACCTCATGACACGGTGGGTCTGTGCACCCCTTGCGGGTCTTGCGCAGGTGAGGCATGCGACCACCACCCTGGGACTGCTCCGGGGTGTAGGCGCAGCATCGTGGAGTCTCGCTCGGCGGGAGCGGCAACCCTCGGAAAGCGACAGCACGCAAGATGACGACGGTAGAGGCATCCAAGAAAAACTCCAAGTCAGCGAAGTCCTCCAAGCGCAGCGGCGCGGGCGGAGGCTCGCTCGGTCTCGGCCTCGCCGACGACCAGGAGTTCATCGTTCCCGACACGACCCGGAGTCGCCCTGCGCGACGTCGGGCTGACCCGTCCAAGCGGGGGAGCGGCACCACCAGTGCCGCCCGCAAGGCACCGGCGGGCAATGGCGCTTCTGCGTCAACCGCTGAGGCGTCAGCGCCGACGATCCGCGCGCCCCAGCGGGCGATGAGCGAGCGAAAAGAGGTGAAGCGCTTGCTCGTTCGCGGCAAGGAGCGCGGCTATCTCACGTTCGACGAACTCAACGAGGGCCTGCCGCCCGATGTGACCACCATCGAGCTGCTCGAGGACACCGTCGCGCTTCTTACCGAGGCCGAGATCGAGGTCGTCGACGATCCTGCGAAGTTCGCGACCGATGCTGGCGGGGCCCGTGACGCGAGGGCGAGTCTCGTCGAGAGCACAGAGGGTAGCGACGACGGTCTGGATTACGCAGAGTTCTCGAAGGGCAACGACCCCGTGCGCATGTATCTGCGCAAGATGGGTTCCGTGAGCCTGCTCACCCGCGACGGTGAAGTAGCGATCGCGAAACGCATCGAAGACGGCGAGATCGAGGTCCTCGATTCCGTGCTGAACACGGCCATCTGTTTGGCCGAGATCCTCGACCTGGGCGATCGGCTCCGCAAGGGCAAGATCCGGGTGAAGGAAATCGTCAAAGAGAACGAGTCTGGCGAAGACGGGCAAACACTCGAGTTCGACGAGCCGAAGGTCACGGAGCGTGCCCTCAAGATCGTCAACGAACTGCACATCCTCAAGAAGGAACTCGACGAGCAACGTGCCGCTCTCGAAGACGTCACGGCCAAGGCCAAGCGGGTCGAGCGTGAAGAACGAGTGCTCGAGCTCCAGGGCTTGATCGTCGAGCAACTGCGCGAGCTGAAGATCAACAAGCGCCAGATCGATCGGATCGTGCAGCGCATCAAGGTTCTCGTTCGCCGCGTGAACAAGGCGGAGTTCGAGGTGCAGGCCGTCGAGCGCACCACCGGACTGTCTGCCGTGCTCGTACGTCGCGAATTGAAGCAGGCGCGCGATGAAGAAGACCTGCTGCACAAGCTTTCGAAGCGCTGGAACGTCAGCGTCGAGATGCTTTTCGAGTGGGATCGAACGATCTCCATGGCGATCAGCCGTGTGCGTCGTGTCGAGGAAGAGGCCTCCACCGACATCGACGACCTGCGGGAGACGTACCGCCGTATTCAGCGTGGCGAGCGAACTGCCGAGCGGGCCAAGGCCGAGCTCGTCGAGGCCAACCTCCGTCTCGTCGTGTCCATCGCCAAGAAGTACACCAACCGTGGCTTGCAGTTCCTCGACCTCATCCAGGAGGGGAACATCGGCCTCATGAAGGCGGTCGATAAGTTCGAGTACAAGCGTGGGTACAAGTTCTCGACATACGCGACCTGGTGGATCCGCCAAGCGATCACCCGCGCCATCGCTGACCAAGCCCGCACCATCCGTATCCCCGTGCACATGATCGAGACGATCAACAAGCTGGTCCGGACGAGCCGATACTTGGTGCAGGAACTCGGTCGTGAGCCGACGCCCGATGAGATCGCTGAGAAGATGGAGCTGCCGATCGACAAGGTGCGAAAAGTCCTCAAGATCGCCAAGGAGCCCATCAGCCTCGAGACGCCCATCGGCGAGGACGAGGACAGCTCCCTCGGAGATTTCATCGAGGACAAGAGCGCCACCAGCCCCTCCCAGGCTGTGATCTCCATGAACCTCTCTGAGCAAACGCGGAAGGTGCTCGCCACCTTGACGCCGCGAGAGGAGAAGGTGCTGCGGATGCGCTTCGGCATCGGCGA
>JBMTAX010000204.1:0-6023 GCA_049429145.1 Myxococcota bacterium | reverse complement strand
GCACGGCGAGGCACCGTCATGTTGAGAATGGACCCCTTCCGCATCGAGCACCCGACAACGCCTGACGAGGCCGTCGCGCTGCTCGCACGCCATGGCGCCGCGGCAAAAATCTGCGCAGGCGGTACTGACGTCGTGCCAAACCTCAAGCACGGCCTCCATGAGCCAGAAGTCCTTGTGCATCTCGGGCGCGTACGCGCGTTGCGTGGAATCGAAGAGACGGCTGACGAGGTGAGCATCGGCGCGATGACCTCCTTGCATGAGATCTGCAGCAGCGAGCTCGTCGCCACATTCGCCCCCGGACTTGTCGCGGCAGCTTCCCACGTCGCGGGCCCGCAGCTACGCCGCATGGGCACCCTCGGGGGCAACCTCTGCCTCGACACCCGCTGCCTCTACTACAACCAAACTCACTTCTGGCGGGAAGCCCTAGGCTTTTGCTTGAAGAAAGACGGAACCGCCTGCCACGTCGTGCAAGGTGGGCAAAAGTGTGTCGCTGCCGCATCCAATGATACCGCGACGATGCTGCTGTGCCTCGACGCCGTGGTGGATCTCGCAGGCCCCTCTGGCACTCGTTCGCTGCCTCTTATCGATTTCTACGTCGCGGAGGGCCGCAAGAACACGGTGCTTGAAGGAGGAGAGATCCTCGTGCGCTGCCGACTCCCGAAGCGAGCCCCTATGGGTCGCCGCCTCGAGGGCTTCGCCAAGCTGCGACATCGCGAGAGCATCGACTATCCCCTGCTCTCGGTAGGGGTGCGCTTCGACGTCGACGACGAGCGTACCGTGCGCAATGCACGAGTCACTGTCAACGCCATCGCCGCCCGTCCCCGTGACGTCCCCGTAGATGTCATCGTCGGCAAGCGGCTTGATGACGAGGCCATCGAGGCCCTCGCGCTCATCGCTCAGAAGAAAGTGAACCCGCTCACCAACATCTGCGACGACCCGCGTTGGCGCAAAGACATGGTGCCCGTGTATGTGATGCGTGCCGCACAAATGGCGCTCGCGGGGCTTGGCTAGCAGGTTCAACCGAAGCCGCTGTTGTCGTCCTCAGACCCGCAGCAGTGCCCGAAAGCCGCGCGCGGCGTAATAGGACTCTGCCCCGTTGTGGTAGGTGAAGACCTTGCCGTAGCGACGATCGCAGAACAGCGCTCCGCCGAGCTGCCGGATGTCCTCTGGGGTCACCACCCAACTCGAGGTTTTGGTGTCGCAAGCGACGAGTTGTTGCAGCGCGCGATAACGTGCCTCCGAGAGGAGTTCGACGCCCATCGCCTCTGCCAGCTCGAGTGCGCTCGTCTTCGGCTTATTCGCCTTGCGGGAGCGCAAGGCAGCACCGTCGTAGCACACGCTGCGGCGCCCTACGGGGCTCTCCTGGCAACAATCCGCGAACAGTATCTCACCAGTGTGCTCCTCTCTCCCGATGACGTCGGGTTCCCCCCCTGAAGATTCCATCTCTTGCAGCGACCAAAGTTTCGCTGGCGCCTCCGTGAGCCTCGATGCGACGACATCCCAGGCGAGCCCGAGGTGACGTTCCTGGTGCTGCTCGAAGCGCGCCTGGAGCGTTTGGAGCAACGCGGCCGCGACTCGGGCGGACAATGTGTGGTGCCCGCCATGACCTGTTTTCGCCATCCTCACTCCCGATGCGCCCCACAAGAGAGGGGACCGCGAGGCGCTCTTTGGGACCGACATTACTCTGGTACCCACCGTGGCAGGTTGCGCGTGAGGCCCTCCCCGTCGTGCGATGCCTCATCCTCAGCGCCGCTCTCCGATGACCCTGGCGGGTACGCCCCCAACGACGGTACCAGGGGGAACGTCATGGGTCACCACCGCTCCCATGGCGATCACGGCGCCGTCGCCGATGTGAACACCGTCGGTGATACCGGCGTTTGCACCTAGCCACACGTCCTTGCCGATGCGAATTCCGCGAGAGCGCACCCGCTGCGTGCGGATGGGAACCCCAACTGCAGTTCCGTGGTCGAAGGCGTAAATGGCAACCCCCGTGGCGATACGTGTCCCGCTGTCGATGGTCACACCGGCACTCCCCCCGTCAATGCTCACCCGAGGGTTGATGCTCACGTCCTCGCCGAGCGTGATGGGACCGTGGAGAAATGCATCGGCTCCGATGCTGGATCGAGGTCCCACAATGATACGTCGGCCGGGCTCGGCAAACAGGCGGGCACTCGGGGCGACGAAGCAGCTCTCGTCGAGCACCACGTCTTCCAGCGCCATGAAACGCGCACGGATTTCCGCTTGCCAATGTGACGCCCACGCATGATGGGCTGGTTTCAACGAGAAATAGAGCCACGGCATCCACGCGAGACGCTCTTTGTGTTGCTCTCGGTACATCTGCTCGTTCACGGCGGCCCTCGCGCTCCTCGTGCACGGCACCATCAGGCCGGACAAGGCCTGTGACGCTTGCGCTCACACTGTCGCCATGTACTCATTGGCGCATGTTACGAAAGGCGTCTCGGGCTGTGCTCGTAAGTTGGTTGCGCCAGTGGGCTCGTCTGCCCGCGACGAGGCGTGCCATGCATCGCGTCAGCGTCGCGGCGCGAGGCCCGGCGGTGGCCTTCATCCGCCTGCGCCGTCTGGTGCCTGACACTGCTGCAGGAGAAGGTCACGCCGATCGGTTTCTGGGACTCGCGATGACGCCACGGGAACTCGAGCGAGCGCTGCGAGACATCTCACGCACCCTTCGCTTCGTGCACCTCGGCGAAGCGCTCACGGCGCTGACGCGAGGGAGGCGCATGCGGGAAGGGGCCGCGGTGCTGACTTTCGACGAGAGCTTTGCCGCGTCGATAGAACTCGCCCTGCCGGTCTTGCGCAAGCTCCAGATCCCACTCACCCTCTTCGTCACCACCGGCCACCTCGATGGTACCTCGACGCTTTGGGACAGCGAGGTCACCACCATTGTGCGCGGCATGGCTCCAGTGCCTTTGTCGCTTCCGTGGGTAGACCAGGTGCTGAAGACGGATACACGGTCCGCGCGGGCGGCCAGCGTGCGCCGGTTGCTCCGGCACCTCGCCTCTCTCGACGAGGAGCGCCTTGAGCGCCGGCTGGAAGAGCTGCGCACGCGCGCCGGCGGAACATGCCGACACGATGCCCTCGACCGCATGCTCACCGCCCAAGAACTCACCCGGCTCGCCCGCGATCCGCTGATCACCGTCGGGGCCCATGGACATCGTCACGTCGCGTTCGCTTCGGTCACCGGCGAGGCCCTCAGGGAGGAGCTGGCGAAACCGCGGGAGATCCTCCGCGAGTTGTGTGGCCGCAGCTTCGCCGACGTCGTGAGCTATCCCTTCGGACGCCCGCCCTACATCGATGAGGCCTCTTGCGCAGCTGCTCGGGCGGCCGGGTACCAAGCGGCCTTCTCGGCGGAGTCAGGCGTCGCGCGACCCGGGAGTCATCTCTTTCGGCTCCCGCGTATCGCCCTCGGCCCCAACATCCGCGCCATGGATGCCTATGAGCTACAAGGCATGAGCGACGCCATCGATGAGCTCCTGCTCGTGGCGACGGGCTCGCAAGACCGCATCCGCCATGAGCTCGAGGGCTGAGGCTGGGCATGTGGGTGGCGGCAGAGTTGACGCGGGCTCCCCCCTGAAATCATGGGTGATTTTTCCCGCCACGCCCCAAAAGAGGCCGAAATGCGCACTGGCTGCGCGGTGGGTGTATCGTTTTGGAAGGGATGACGAGATCGGTGTCTCGTTCCAGGACGACTGGCCCCGCTGGGCCGAGAGGGCAGCCATGGCGTTGAGTGTCGCACAGAAAGAGTCGAATCCCGCAAGGGTCCTGCTCATCGACGATGACGAAGCCACCTGCGGGCTGCTCTCGAAGTATCTGCAGCATCATGGACACACTGTGGATGTGATGCACGACGGTGGTGGTATTGGCCGGGCCTTGTCGAACCCCGTCGATGTGGTGCTTCTCGACGTGAACCTGCCGGGCACTCACGGGTATAGCCTGCTGGATCGGATCGGACGGGAGCGTCCTGATCTTTCGGTGGTGATCCTCACCGCGGTGGCTGGCATCGAGAACGTCGTCGAGTCTATGCGACGCGGTGCATTCGACTACCTGACCAAGCCGATCGACTTCCAGCGCCTGTCCATCGTTGTCCGTAACGCCATGCAGACGACCCGCCTCCGCCTCGAGACCGACGGCCTCAAGGCCGCCATGCTTCGAAATGATGGAGGGCCTGACCTCATCTGCGCGAGCCAAGCGATGAGCGAAGTCATCTCTCTCGTCGAGCGCGTCGCCGCGACGAAGGTGCCTGTGCTGATTCAAGGGGAACCGGGGGCGGGCAAAGAAATCGTCGCTCGTCGTGTACATGCCCGCAGTCGTCACCGCACTGGCCCTTTCGTATCGATGAACTGCACCGCTCTGCCCGGGGAAGTCCTCGAGCACGAGCTGTTCGGCGTCGAAGGTGGGAAGCCCGGCAAGATCCAAGAAGCCGAGGGCGGCACCCTCTTTCTCGGGGAGGTGTCCGAGCTCGACCTCGAACTGCAGGGCCGCTTGCTGCGGGCTATGCAAGAGCACGACCGCGATCGTGCGCGCAGTGGCATCGACGCTTCCTCCCCGCGCATCATCGCCGCCACGAGCACCCATCTGCCAAGCGAGGTGTCGCGGGGCACTTTCAGGGCCGACCTGTTCTATCGACTCAATGTGTTCTCGATCGTCGTGCCGCCGCTGCGGGACCGACGCGAAGACATCCCCGCCCTCGCGCGTTACGCGATCGCGCGCTTTGCGTCCCGCGAGTCGACGCCGCCACCCACCCTTACCGAAGGCGCGTTGGATCTCATGCGCGCATACGCTTGGCCCGGCAACGTCAGAGAGCTGTACAGCGTCGTGGAGCGGGCTGCGTTGATGTGCAGCGGAGCGCTCATCCAAGCAGACGATCTGCCCAATTCGCTACGCGAGAACACGGCACCCGTCGAAGTGCGTGCGGAGCGTACGCTCACCCTTGTCTCCGACGAAGGAGACCCATCGGGCAAAGGCGTGCGGCCGCTGCAAGAGCTCGAACGGGAGATGATGGTTGCCGCCCTGACCGAGACGCAGGGCAACGTGTCGGAGGCGGCACGACGTCTCGGCATCGGGCGCGCCACTTTTTACCGACGAGCACAGCGCTATGGGCTGACCCGTGAGGACGGATTCCCAGGTTGAGCAGCGCTGGTGGTCGTCGCCTCCACGGGAGTCCCACGCAGCGGTCGATGACGACAAAGCGACGACGACAACATCGCAGGGCCAACCACTTGGGCACGATCACGACGTCAATGAATGAGGGAGGGCACGGATGCGCACTGCGAGACTTGTCCTCCTGGTTGGGCTGCTGCCCGCTGGCGGGTGCCTCGACGTCGAGAGACCCGCCGGTGGCGGTCCAGAGGACGATGAGCGTTGTGCTGCGTCCACCTGCGCGGAGCCACAGACGGACGCCGGTGTTGCGACCGTTCTCGATGATGAGAGCGTGGTGGGGGACGAGGAAGACACGAACTGCGACGGGTCGACCTGTGACTGGCCCGACGAGTGGCAGAGCCTGGAACGCGAGGTGCTCCTGCTTGTCAACGAGGCGCGAGGTGCGGGTGCGACGTGTGGGGGCATGAGCCAGCCGCCAGCGCCGCCCCTCGCTTGGGACGACCGACTCGCGGACGCCGCGCGTCTGCACGCGCGGGATATGGCCGAGCAGGGCTACTTCGACCACAACTCCCTCGACGGTCGGAGCCCTTGGGATCGCATCGTTGCGACTGGCTACACGGGGCAACCCGCCGCAGAGAACATCGCCGGAGGAAGCTCAACGGCGACCCAGGTTTTCAGCAACTGGATGGGCTCTTCGGGTCACTGCCGCAACATCATGGCCGCAAACCTGACTGAGATCGGCATCGGCTACGCCTACCTGCCCGGCTCTCCGTGGGGACACTACTGGGTGCAGACCTTTGGACGCCGGTAGCGTCGTTGCCGCAATGGCTGCGCTGCTGCAGCCATTGCGTGGGCTGCTTTTTGCTGCCCCCATGGCGTCCCACGAGCGTTGTCACCCCCCCGAG
>JBMTAX010000203.1:0-6028 GCA_049429145.1 Myxococcota bacterium | reverse complement strand
CGCGCGCAGCCGTTGAGCAAGAGGCGGGTGGGCTGTTAGACCCTTCGAAGCCATGGGCTCCGCTAGCAACACCCTCGACCTACTCCTTCGTCGCACTCGCCGGCACCTTCGGACTTATGCCCTCGTAGAGGTAGCGCTCGGTGCGTCGACGGGCGCGGTGGTAGGACTGGCGGTCACTCTCGTCGTGATCGAAGCCCTGCCTTTTTCTTTGGGTCTGCGCACCTCGCTGTGGGCATTGCTGGGGGCGTCGACCCTGGCGGGTGCGGCCATGGCGTTCGTGCGACGCTGGCTGCCGTTGTCAGATGATTTCGTGCTTGCGACGCACCTCGAGGCGGCAGCCTTCCGGAGGGGAGCTGCTCTCGGTGACGCCGTCAGATCGGCGGTACAGCTGCGCGAGTCGGCGAAACCGGATCCTTTCCAGTCGCGGGCGCTCGCCGACGCCCACATCAGGTCTACGCTGCAGCGACTCGACGCCTCTACCGCCGTGTCTTCTCTCGGCGGCGTCGCGCTTTCCGGGGCCGTACCGGCATTGCTCTCGTTTTCGATCGCCGTCTCGGGTGCGGGCCTCGTTTGGCTGACGCTGCCCGATGTCGTCGCCGACCGCCTCAGCCGACTGTTCGACGACGACACCGCCAGAGCTGCCCTCGAACGGCGCGCGGCTGCCGCCTTGCCCTTGGTGACTGACCTGCAGCTGACCCTGCGTTTTCCCGCCTATATGGGCCGTGACGATGTGCGGCTCGAAGGTGCGTCCGGCGACATCAGCGCCCCCAGGGGGACCGAGGTGACGGTGGACGGCCGCAGTGATCGACCCGTGCGTGAAGCGTCCCTCCTCCTCGGTGACCAGGCTTTAGGTCTGGTCGTCGAGGGAGAACGTCGCTTGCGCGGCCGCTTTGTCATCGATCGGGAAGGGAGCTACCGCTTTCGTCTGCTCGACAGCAGCGGTGACACGCTGCTCGACCCCGTCGCCCGCCGGATCACTTTGGTGGCAGACGAAGTTCCCGAGGTGACCCTCGAGGCACCGGTGGAAGATCGGGTCGTTCAGCTCGAGGAGAACATCGAGCTCCTATTTCAGGCTACCGACGATTATGGCGTGACCCGGGCGCGGCTGGTGATTCACCGGCAAGGTACCGGGGCCGCGCCCTTCCACAAGGACCTCACCGTTGTCGAGGAGCGAGGCCGCCTCGAGGTGCGCGAGCGAGGAAGTTTCACGATCGCTGAGACCGGCGCCCGTGCTGGAGACAAGCTCAGCGTCTATGTCGAGGCATTTGATAACGACACGGTTTCTGGTCCGAAGGCAGGGCGTTCCCCGACTCGCGTTCTCACGGTGTTCTCCGAGCTCGAGCATCACCGACGCCTGATTGAACTCGAGGAACGTCTCCTCGACCGCGCCGTCCATGTGCTCGGCGATGAACTTGAGCATCCTCTCGCGGCTTCCCTGCAGCGTGAGGAGACGACAGCGCAGCTGACGCAGCTGTCAGCCCAGGAGACCGTGGTGACCCATGAGGGGGAACTGCTCGGGCTGCTCGATGAGATCTTGCGAGAGGTGCAGCAAGACCGTCTCACCGCCGAGGATGTTCGTCGTGCGTTGAGCAACATGCGCGCCGAGCTCGCAGTGCCCTTTCAGCAGAAAAAAGAGACCCTTCAGTCGACGAGAAGCGCTTTGGAGCAGAAGCGGCCGGTGGTCGGCTATGTCTGGCGCCAACTCGAGTCCTTGCAAACGACGGCGGTAGAGCGGCTCGAGCGCCACGTGCTCTATCTCGAGGATTTGCTGAATACCCAGCGCCTCAAAGAGGCCGAGGAACTCGGGAAGGAGCTTCGCCGGACCCAGCAGGACCTGAAGGAACTCATCGCGCAATATCGGCAGTCTCCTGATGACGACAAGCGCCAACGCATCATGGAGGAGATCCAGCGGTTGCGCGACCAGCTCCGTGAGCTGGGCCAACGGTTGGCCAAAGTACAGAGAGACATCCCCGATGAGTATTTGAATCAAGAGTCCTTCGAGACGAGAGAGATGATGCAGGAGGCCATGGATCTCGACCGGCTCATCGAGGAGGGGAAGCTCGAGGACGCAGCTGCTGCCCTCGAGCGCATGGTGGAGCAAACCGAGAAGATGCTCGAGGGGATCGAAGAGAACCAGGAAGAGTACGGGGGTGAGGAGTACCGCGAGCTGCGCGAAAAGCTCGAGCGATTTGGGCAAGAACTCTCCGCTCTCGAGGCGGCACAGCAGGAACTGCTCGAACGTACCGAGGAGAAGCTGGAGGCCGCACGTCGAGAGGCAGAGCGACGCCTCGCGGGCAAACTGCAGGACACCTTGCAGCGCCTCGCCGTGGTAGCTGACAAGGCGCAGCAGAGGCTCGCGGGGGTCGAACCAGAGGGCCTGTTCGTGACCGAGCAGGAAGATGCGGCCCTCGCGGAGGCGCGCGCTGCTGACCTCAAACAGGCCCTCGAGCAACGTGACCTGGAGGACGCGCTCGCCGCTGCTGAGGAGGCCGCCGCTGCAGCCCGTGCGACCGAGCGTGCGTTGGCCGACCGCACGAAGGGACGCTACGGCTCTCGGAATAAAGCCACGCTCGACGCAAAGGAGAGGGTCGGCGATGCGCGCCCCCTCCTCGAGGAGATCGCGGCGGAGCTGCGCAAGCTAGAGCCCGACCCCGTCGAGATGTTGCCGAAAAGCCAGCGCGCCGAGATGAAGCGAGAGGGCAAAGCCCAGCGCGAGCTCGAGCAGCGAGGACAAGACCTGCAGGGCAAAATGGACGAGCTTGCCAAGGAGCTTCCCATCTTCGGCCCGCAGCACCAGCAGCGCGTCCGGGGGGCGACACAGGAAATGCGACGCGCGTCCCAAATGCTTGGCGGAGAGCGACCTCGAGAGGCTCGCGCCGCACAGCAGCAAGCCCTCGAGGGGCTGCGGCAGCTGCGCGAGGCCCTCGAGCAGCAGCAGGGCCAAGGCGGAGGCAGGGGCGGACTTCCGCTGCCCCTCCCCGGGGGCGCGTCGGGGAATGAGCCTTCAGGTCAGGAGGGCGATGGTCGGCGCGGTGCCAAGGATGAGGTGAAGATCCCCGGTGCAGAAGAGTTCCGTGTACCCGACGCCTTCCGCAAAGACATTCTCGACGCCATGCGTGAGGGGGCACCGGAGGAGTGGCAAGGCGAGGTGAAGCGCTATTACGAGGAGCTCGTGAAATGAGCGTGCACGTCCTCACACGGTGGGCAGCCCTCAGTCGTCCCCGCTGCGCCGGTGTGCTGCCCGTCGTATTCTTGCTCGCTACGGTCGCCGCGTCGTCGACCGCCGCGCGGGCCCAAGCCGCCCTCGAGGTGATGGGCAAGGTGGAGCAAGCGCATGCGGCTCTGTTTGCCTGGCAACTCGATGACGCCGTGGCCTTGGCAGCCGAGGTCGAGGCGCGGTTGCCCGATGTGCCTTTCGTTCAAGCCCTCGTCGGTGAGGTCAAGTTCCACCAAGGCGATTACGAGGGAGCCGTTCGGCTTCTCGAGCGCGCAGCAGAAGGGGGGCAGGTGCCACCCTTGCTCGACCTCGCGCGCACCACCCGTGACGAGACACGGGGCTTCATCAGCAAGGAAAGCGACCATTTCGTGGTTCGTTTTCCGACAGGAAAGGACGAGGTGCTCGCAGACATCGCACTGTGGGCCCTTGAGAAGTCGTTCCTGCACGTCAGTGCGGCCTTCGACTATCGCCCTGCACACAAAATCGCAGTCGATATTCTCCATGATGCTCGCGGTTTGGCGAGCGTTTCGACGCTCACCGTAAAGGAGATCGAGACCTCGGGGACCATTGCGTTGTGCAAGTACAATCGCCTTATGGTCACGAGCCCCAAGGCCCTCGCGCGCGGATATTCATGGCTCGATACCCTATCTCACGAGTTCGTTCACCTCGTCATCAGTGAGAAATCACGAAACACCGTGCCCATTTGGTTGCACGAGGGCTTGGCAAAATATTCAGAGTCGTTGTGGCGGGATGGAGAGCCAGGACTCGCCCTCGATCCCGCGAGTGAGAACTTGTTGGCTGCAGCCGTGAAGGCCAATGACCTCGTCACCTTCGAGGAGATGCACCCCTCCATGGCAAAGTTGCCGAGCCAGGAGCGGACTGCGCTTGCCTTTGCAGAGGTCTTTACGGTCATTGAGTATCTGCACCGCAGCGAGGCCGCAGCGAAGCAAAAGAACCGAGCGAGTGGGCAGGCCGCGCTCTCGGAATACGGCAGTACCAACCGCCTTTTGGCAGCGCTCGCCAGCGGAAAGTCGATGGACGACGCGCTGCGCCTCGCTGTCGGCAAAGACTTGCGAGGTCTACAATCGTCTTGGCAGTCGTATCTGAAACGACGTCCCTTTCGCCTTACGCCAGGGGCGACGCCCAAGACCCTACGTTTCGTGCAAGACCCAAGGGGTCGCGGCGGGAGTGAAGACGAGGAGGAGGACGAAGCCGCGCTCGAGGACGCCAAGGGGCGCGCGGGGCGCAAATATGTACGGCTCGGCAATCTATTGCGCCAGCGGGGCCGCCTGCGTGCGTCAGTGTCTGAGTACGAAAAAGCACGTGTCCAGGTCGGAGCCCGCAGTCCGTCCCTCCACAATCGAATGGCAGGCATATATCTCGAACTCGGTGATCTGCAGCGCGGACGCACCTTGCTCGACGAAACGCTCCGCGTTTTCCCCGATGACCCGCAGACCCACGTGCTGCTCGGCCGCGTGGCGCTACGGAGCAATGATGCGGCGAGCGCTCGCACCCATTACGAGCGCGCCACGTGGGAGAACCCCTTCAACCCCGAGATATGGGTCGGGCTCTACCGCGCCGCCGAGCTCCTCGGCGACGGGGAGCTACAGGCTCGCGCGCAACGCAATCTGCGACATTTGAGTGGGCACGCCCAGAAGCTCGCGCAGGATGCCGCAGCTCCTCTGTCCGATGACGGGGAGGCCTTCGGCACGCTGAGCGTGACCAGCCGACCCTGGGCGACGGTGTACCTCGATGGGTTGGCGACGGGGATGAGCACTCCCTTCGCCGACCATCGACTTGCCCCCGGGAGTCATCGGCTCCGGCTCGAGGCGCCCGATGGACGCTTCGAGAGCGTCGAGGTGGAGGTCCGCATCGGTGACGAGACCAGGCTCGACTTGTCGCTGCGGGAGGTGTCGATCGCAGAGCGGGAGCGTCTGCTCTCCCTCGAGCGCCCATTGCCACCGGTCGTGCCCGCCTCTCCCGAACAGGTCACGCCAGCGGAGCCGGAGGACGAGGGCCGCGAGGCGAGTCCCTGACCCAGGACGCCGCGCAGGCGGGTCATCGCCAATCTACGGGCTTTTGGCCAAGACGCTGGAGCGCGTCGTTCGTGCGGGAGAAGATGCGGCTGCCGAAGAATCCTCGGTGTGCCGAGAGGGGAGAGGGGTGCACCGCTTTGAGCACGACGTGCGGGGATTCGTCGACGAGGGCCGCCTTTTTCTGGGCATGAGCGCCGAGCAGCAGAAAGACACACCCCGTGCCTTGAGATTTCACCGTACGCAGGACGTCGTCGGTAAACTTCTCCCAGCCCCGTTTGGCGTGAGAGCCCGCTTCGCCTTCGCGAACGGTCAGTACGGTGTTGAGCAAGAGCACGCCTTGCCGCGCCCACCCGTCGAGGCAACCATGAGATCGCGGCTCAAGCCCGAGGTCGTCTTGCCGTTCGCGGAGCAGGTTCACCAACGAGGGTGGAAGTTTCGTCCCCGGGGGTACCGAAAAGCTCAGCCCGTGCGCCTGGCCTGTGCCGTGATAGGGATCTTGCCCCAGCAGCACCACTCGCACTTGTGCGAGAGGGGTTAGGTGGAACGCGGTGAAGACCTGGTTTCGGGGCGGAAACACGGCGTGCCGGGTGCGTTCTGCCTCGACGAACCGGTCGAGATCAGCGAACCAGCTGCTTCCGATGGTGTCGTTGAGGGCGTTTGCCCAATCAGCCGGCAGCTGTGCTGAGACGCTCTGCAACGCCATCACCTCTCCGGGGGCGTGCGCCCCTCGGCGTTCCCCGGGCGCCCGTGTAGACCATACACGCTCATCGCTGGG
>JBMTAX010000202.1:0-6065 GCA_049429145.1 Myxococcota bacterium | reverse complement strand
GACAGCCGACCCCGGCATCATCACACTCGGCGGGGGGTACGGGCAATCCCGTCGAGGAGAATCCACAACCCACTTCGAGGAGAGGTGCACCCGCTAGAATCGCCAACCACACCGGCAGAGGTAGGAATCGACGGGCAGAGCGACGAGAACTCATCGTGGCGCAGCGCAACTCAGCCTCCGAAGGGGCGTGGCAAAGATTCGGTGGTACCGAGGGTTTCCACCAAAGGGGGTTCATAAATGGGGGCTTCCGGAGTGGGGACGACGGTACTCCAGGTGACATCCACCGCTTGCCAGAGCACCTCATCCTCCTCGAAGGAATGCGAATATTCGCCCACCAGTTGTCCGTAGGCATAAAGCCGCAGCGTGGCGACGGCAAAGGGGTCACCGTCGGTCTGGCTATTCCAATAATGCACCAGTACCCGCCAACGGGAGCCTGGCAGCGGGGACTCAATATTGATGTTCTCAGGTCCATAGCCCTCGCTGTCGTCTGCATCGAGGGTCGGATTGGCTTCTGCTGGCTCGAACCAAGCCGGTGTACGGTTGGAGAAGTAGCAATCGCCCTCGTGGGTGAATGCGCTTCCCCCTTCTCGCAGGAGATGGAGGTCGAGGTCTGCACGGGGGTGGTCCCACACCAGCTGCACGTGAAGCGCATCGGTAGGTATGACCTCTAAGCGAGTACACGCGTCGTTACATGACCTGACCCCAAAGCTGTCCTCCACCTCCAGACATACTTCGTAAATTCCCGCGATATCGACGGTGATTTGTGTCTGTGGTTCCGCGAGGGTGCTCAACGTGGCCGTCGACCCCGGTGGGCGAAGCGCTAGGCGCCAGCGATATTCGGCGATTTCTGCCCCTTCGGTCTCCGTGAAACTATCGCCGCCAAAAAGGCGTAGGGTGTCGAGGGGTTCGATAGCCGAATCGTCTTCGAGCACCTCTGCCACCGCGACGGGGCAGCTGCTCCCCGCTCCCTTGGCGCATACCGCGACGACTGGTTCGTCGGGGTCGTTGCTCTGAATTCGGAGGTTCCCTTCGTGGAGATTGGTGTCGAGAGGCGCGAAGGCCAACGATACGCTGATGCTCTCACGGGGGGCCACGACGAACCCTGGGGGCACACCCCCCTGTACCCGAATGCTGTTGTCCCCCTCCTGTGCTGGTACGAATGAGACATCGTCGAGCACCAAGTCTCTGACACCCTCGTTGGCGATGGTGACGCTCGCGAAGGCAACATCGAGCTGGCCGATGCCATCGAACTCCACACACGTCGGGTTGACCACGATGCTTGGCAGACCCAGGTCGCTTGCCTGCACGATCAGTGGCACCTCGACGTAAGGGGAGGGCAGAGCGCTCGACTCCGCTTCGATGCGCAGGGTGGTGCGGATTGTCGAGACAAGCATGGGGCGAACCACGATGACCGCGTTTCCTTCCCCTCCGGCGAGCACTTCGCTGGGCCAGGAGAGCAGCCGGAAGGCCGGGTCACCCACTTCTGTGTCCAGATCAACGCGGTTGACGGTCAAGGGTACGTTGCTGGGATTCTTCAGCGTGACGTACAGCTCGGTGTCTTGCGCTACGGCCGCCCCGGTCACCTCGACGATAGATGGCTCTACCAGCAGCGAGGGTTGCAGCACTCCGAGCGGCTCGTCGCACCCTTCGCAGCCCGCGGCGAGCGCGAGTAGCGCCAGCACTCCGATGCGCGCAGTTCCTACACTGTAATCGACCATGGCTATGCCGCCCCGGGTTGCCGCTTGTCCGTCCCGCAGTGTACCCGGAGACTGCCGCGGCACAACGCGGTTCCCCTCTCGGGGAGGCAGGTGGGACCAGACGCGGGAGACCGGTGTTCGCACCGCCTGCGTTGCTGAGAGGGCCGTTCGCGCGGGCTTGGCTCGACGAGGCCGGGGCTTCTGGGCCGGTACGGTCCGGGCCAGGGCACGGTGGGCAGCTCGATTTTGTCCCACCCTGTGAGAGATACGCGGGCCGCGAAGGAGACGACGAAAGATGAACCTTGAGAAGCTGCTCAGCCCGACCCAATTCGTCGCTGCGACACAGGTAGATGTGCCGGTCTGTATCCTCGCTGGGGCTGGTAGCGGCAAGACTCGCGTGGTGACCCACCGCATCGCGCACCTCATTGAGAACCGCGGAGAGCGGCCCTGGTCGATCCTCGCCGTCACATTCACGAATAAGGCCGCCGGTGAGATGCGCCATCGCGTGGACCGCCTCGTCCCCGGCCATGGACGTGATGTGCAAATCGGTACGTTCCATGGCATCGCGGCGCGCCTGTTGCGTCGCTATGGTCGGGCCGTCGGGGTGCCACCCTCATTCGTCATCTACGACGCCGACGATGCGCAGAGACTGCTCAAGCGTATCTGTACTGTCGAGTTGAACTATGCGAAGGACGCCGTCCGGCCCATCATGGGTTACATCGACGGCTGGCAGTCTGAGGGGCTCTTGCCCAGCCAAGTTCCCGACGTCCATTGGAGTCCTTTCGAACAGAAAGCCCGAGAGGCCTACGCTCGCTACCATGAGCGATTACTCACCATGAACGCCGTTGAATTCGGCGGGCTTCTGTTGAAGCTGAGAGAGCTGCTCGAGACGCCTGCAGGTAGCGAAGTGCGTCACCGCGTCCATCACCTCATGGTGGATGAATATCAGGACACCAATCAGGTCCAAGCCGATATCGTCCTCAGCCTCGCGAAGAGCGCGCGTACTGTCGCTGTCGTCGGTGACGATGACCAAGCGATCTACGGCTGGCGCGGCGCCTCTGCCGACAACCTGAAGCAGTTCCTCGAGCGAATGCCTGGTTCCGTGCTCGTGAAGCTTGAGGATAACTACCGCTCGACGAAGAGGATTCTCAACGTCGCAAATGGGATCATCGGGCACAATGAGGCCCGGCTCGGCAAGACTCTTCGAGCTACTGGAGAGGAAGGTCGCCCTGTTCGGCTCGTCCAGTGCCAGAATGATATCGATGAGGCTCGACGGGTGGTCGAGGGCGTTCAGCGGTTCGTCTCGACAGGGAGATCCCCAGAGGACATCGCGATCCTCTACCGGACCAACGCCCTCTCCCGTCCCTTCGAAGACGAACTTCGTAGGCAGGGACTCCCCTACCGCATCGTCGGCGGCGTGCGCTTCTACGACCGCAAAGAGATCAAGGACGTGCTCGCGACACTGCGCTGCGCGCTCAACCCCCAAAGTGACGTCGATACCACCCGCATGCTGGCTGCCGTGCCGAGAGGGGTTGGCGAGGCAAGCCTCGAGAAGCTCCAGCTTGTCGCTCAAGCGCAGCATCGCTCGCTCCTCGAAGTGATGGGTGACGACGCTGCACTCGCTTCCGGGGGAGTGCCGGCGAAAGCGCGCAAAGCGTGCGCAACCCTGGCTGCGTCCATGGCTGAGCTCGGCGCCCTGATCGCTGAGGACAGCGTCGATGCCAAAGGCGCCGTAGCGCTCGCCATTGAGCGGAGTGGCGTCGCCGATCGCCTGGAAGCAGAGGCGACGGTGGAGGCCGAGGGTCGGCTCGAGAACCTGCAGGAATTGCTGAACGCTGCGGCACAATTTGTCGTGGACCAGCAGGCCGCGGCGCAGCCTGCGGGGGCGCTCGCGTTCTTGGAGACCGCCTCGTTGCTCGGCAGTGTCGAGAGCGAAGACGGAGACGCCCACGGGGAGCGAGTCACCCTCATGACCCTGCACGCCGCCAAAGGGCTTGAGTACGCAGCTGTATTTCTCGTCGGCCTCGAGGAACATGGATTTCCCCACACGCGGGCCATCACGGAAGATGCTCCTGAGAGTGAGCTTGAGGAGGAGAGGCGCCTTGCCTACGTGGGCATCACCCGGGCCCGCGAGCGACTCACCTTGACGTGGGCGTTGCGGCGCATGGTGCAAGGGGCGCCACGGCCGCGTACGCCGAGTCGTTTCTTAGGGGAGCTTCCTCCAGAGAGCCTTGAGGGGGACCTCCCCCCGCGCGCTCGCCGCAGGGGGGCTTACGTTTTCGACGGCGGGGGCGTGCGCGGCGGCGAACGAGATTGGAGCCAGGACGGACCGACGCTAGAGTACGACGCTGCGGCAACCCGTGCGAGGCGAAGCAGCCTCACAGGCAGCGTGCTGCAGCGTCGAGGCCTCCGGGGGCCTGCTGTCGAGCCAATCTACAGTCCAGACGACGCCTGCACGACCCCGGGCAGCGACGATCGCGTGTCGCCCCCGAGCATTCCGCCGAGCTCCTCATCGGTGTTGACGGAAGGCGCCCGCGTGGAACACGCGTCGTTTGGTGCAGGCACTGTCATCGGTGTCCGTGGTATCGGGAGTCGCCAGGCCGCTGTCGTGCGCTTTGACGAGGCCCGGGCGCCGCGGGTGATACTCGCCGCCCACCTCGAGGTGTCGTCGGAACATGATCTTGAACCTCGGCTCGTCTACGACGACCCTGGGCACTGATCCTAAGTGAGGGGAAGAAGACTCGATGATCGTGACCTGTCCAGGATGCGAGGAGAAATATCGGGTACCGAATGACAAGGTGCCCCCGGGTGGTGCGCGCATGTCTTGCCCGCGCTGCCAGGCCGAGTTCCTGGCTCGCCTGCCTGACGACCCCGAGCCGCCGCCCGCAGGACCGACCCTTGAACCTATCGGCTCTGAGACATCGTCCGCTGCGATCGTGCCCGTCACCGCGCCCGAGCCCAAATCTGCCGCGCCCCGCCCAAACCCGTTCGCCCGCCGTCCCCCGTCCCCCGCCGCGCCGGAGCCGCCTCCGCCGCCGTCGGCCGCGGTCGCTTCGCCAGAGGTGGCCCCCTTCCCGGCCCCCCCAACAGCAGCCCTCCACTCGTTCTCCCCTCCCGTTCCGCCCGCGGCCAGCCGTGAGTCTCCCCCAGGGGTCCCGCCGCCGCTCGACCTTCCGCCCATTCCTGCTCCCCCGCCGGCCCCGGCCGGGGTGTTCCTCGAGCCCGGCCTTCCCCCTGCGCCGCCCCCGTCATCGATTTTCGAGGGGGGCGTGAGGGAAGGTGGCCTCGACTTCGATCCCCTGGCGGATGACCTCTTCGAGAGTCCGCCACCCATGCCGAGTGCGGGGTTCCCGGCGGCTGCGGCTCCCTCGCCCGCTGCCCTCTCGCCCGCGGCCTACTTGCCCGCCCCCGAGTCCATCCCCGCCGGTCTCGCCTCCCCGCGCTCGTTGGGCGGCCTCGGCAGTGTCTCCACACCGCCTGAGGAGCTCCTGGCCATGCTCGGCGGAGCGGCTGCCGGCGCTGGGCCTCCGCAGCCAGCGGGGCTCGATCCTTTCGCCGCATTGCCCGAGCGCCCGGTGATGCCACCAACATCCCCGTCGGCGGGCGAGGGAGACACGGCGATGGCCGCCTTCGACGACCTGTTTTCAGACGTCGCCGTGCGCCCCCCGAGGCCAGACGATCGCCCCGCGGCTGGTTCCTCGCCTTTGGCGCCGCCCTCGTCTCCCGCGGACGGCCTCGAGCGGTCCCGGGCCATGCCCGCTGCCATGGCCAGCGTCGCGGACACGGCGGCGATTGAGCCACCGGCATCCCATCAGGTTTCGGTCCGCTTCATTTCCCCCGAGGACGGTGCCATCCCAGCGCGCGCCGCGGTACCGCGTTCCGCCGTGCCTCCCTCGCCGCTTGTCTCGGTGGCGGCATGGGGTGCCGTGGGGTTCGGAACCGTCGTTGCCCTCACCGGTTTCGTGCTAGCGGCCTGGACCTACGGGGCACCCCTCGATGGCGTGCTGTTGCCCGTTGTGGAGCGCTCCCTCCGTGTGCGGCCCCCGTACTCTTCCGTTGGGCTCGACGACGAGACCCTGCCCGCCCTCGAGCAGGCGGCCGGTGCCGCCCGGCAGGCCTCCGATCTCGCTCTCGAAGTGTCCGCGTGGCGGCGCGTCTTACAGAAAGACGCAACCCATGCGGACGCGCAGGGGCGCCTTCAGAAGCTCATGAGCCTGCTGGGCGAGCGTCGGAGCCTTGAGACGCTGTCCTCTCCCTGAGGTTGCGGGTCATCGATCCGCAGAGGTAGGCGGGCTGCGCCGACCGCTACGGCAGGCGTGCGAGCCCTAGCTTGGCCTCGTTGTGGTACACGTTTCCTTCGCTCACCCG
>JBMTAX010000201.1:0-6100 GCA_049429145.1 Myxococcota bacterium | reverse complement strand
GGGGACGCGTCAGAGGGAAGCAGCGTCGCCTCTGCATCCACGACAATGCCTGCGAGCCAAAGGCGTCGACAAAGATCGAGCGCGACAGCCTCTGACAGGCTGGTTTTTCCGATTACCTCAGCGAGCGTTGCCTCTCCATCGATGGCGCGGAGAACCTCGTTCACGGCGTCTGGCAGCCGCGACAGGGACGATGCGAGAACCTCAGCATTGACGTCGAGGGGCCGTTCACGGGACGGCAGGACCTCGAGGGCGCGTTCGATCATCTCAAGGTGTCTGAGGCCTTCGTCGAGCAGATCGAGCGTTGGCTCTTCTCGGGATGTCCCTGTCGGCACTGGCAGGCCATCCGACGAGTGAAAGCTTCCCGTTTCCCACGTCAATAGTCGGGCCATCGCGGCAGCGCCCTCGAGCTCGTGGAGCCGGGCTTCGTACACGATACCGTTGACGAGGTAGAGCGATGCGGTGTCGTCGTCACGGGTAAGCGTTAGCGAACAGGTAGAGCGCCCGCGTTCGAACTCCTGGAGCAGTTCGATCAAGCTGCACTCGCTGAGCGAGCCGTCGGACGGGGGTAGCGTCGTCGACGGGTCGTGACGCTCGTGGGCGAGGCGAGCCAGGCAACCCTCAATGCTTTGCAGGATCTCGGCGAGCACCGGAGGCTTTGCCAGGTAAACATCGACCCCGAGCTCCACCGCGCGGACCTTCCGTTCGACGCTGGCGTCTCGCGAGACGAACATTACGGGGATATCGGCCGTTGCTGGATTGTTGCGCAGTCGGGTCGCAAGCTCGAATCCATCCTCGGGCGTCTCGAGGTGCGTATCCATCAGGACGAGGTCGTGGGGGTAAAGCAGCGCCTTCTCTTCCCCGTCTTCAGCCGTGCGACATGGGGTCACGGCAAACCCAGCCCGACGCAGCCCGGTCTCGAGGAGCCGCAGCGTTTTCGGATCGGCATCGACGAGAAGAAGATTCGCTCTGGTCACAAATCCCCGCACGGGTACCTCGACCCCATGCCTCTAACCGTACCGCTCCGAGCCGCCCGAGCGCTACCTTTCGGCAGCGTTCGGAGACCTGCACCCCGTCACGAGCCGGTCGCAGGAGCGCTCGCCGTCTCGGCCGCTGCCTCGACTGGCGGGGCCTCGAGGGCTCGTCCTGTCTCTCCCGCTCGCGTCAGGCCAATCTTGAACGCCACGGGCCCCACCAGCTCGTTGATGCCGATGACAGCGATGAGCAGTGTGGCGATGCCCGCACCCACTTCACCGAGTTGTTCTCGTGCGATGGCAGCGAGACCGAGGGTGACTCCGGCCTGGGAGATGAACCCAGTGAAGCCAAAGCGGCGCACGCTCATGGGGTCTCGCGCGAGGCGATGGCCCGCTTGGCAGGCGAGCCATGTGAGCCCCATACGCCCGAAGGCGAGGGCCGCAGCGACGAAACCCGCAGTTTTCAGCGCACCGAGGTCGAGCTGAGCACCTGCGGTCGCAAAAAACACCACCATGACCGCAGCGCCCGCTGTCTCGGTAGTCTCGACGAGGGCAGGGCCCTCTCTGGTCAAGTTCATCACGACAAAGCCCGCGACGACGAAGACCAGCAATGTGTCGTAATGGAAGTAGGCACAGAAAGCGGTGACGCCGTAGCCGACAACGACGACAAACAGTAATTTCTCTTTTCCGACGAGCCAGAAGTAGAGCGCGATGACGAGACCGAAGGTGGTCCCCGCAGCTACCGACGCGAAGATTTCCATGCCGAGGGCGCGAAAACCTTCGACGCTGAGCCCACCAGCGGCGGGGTCGAGCGCGGCGCGCGCCATCATCATTGCACCTGCAAATAGCACCAGCACGAAGACGTCGATGACAATGACGACGCCCAGCGCGTGTTCCGCAACGGGACCCCGAGCGCGGGTTTCTGACAGAATGGCGAGCGCGTCGGTCGCTGCTTTCGAGACCGCCATCGCGCCCCACACGGCGCCAACTGCAAGCACAGTGGCGAGGGGCATGTCGCGTAGGAAGGCGACCCAGGGGCTCAAACTCGCAAACAATAGGGTCATCCCTCCACCGATGATGACGACGTGGGTGACCGACGCCGCCAACAGGCTCTTCAAGCTGCGGCGCAGCATGGGGAAGGTGAGCTCTGCTCCTGCCTGCAGTGCGATCAGCGCAAGTGCCAAAGAGTTGAGCAGCGAAAGGTCCCCCACCTCTTCATGTCCGAAGAGTCCAAAGGCGTAGGGCCCGCTCGAGACGCCGACCGCGAGGTATCCTGTCAGTCGGGGGAAACCAAAAAAAGCCGCAACCCGACCCCCGACGGTGCCCGCGATAAGCAGAAAACCGAGCGCGAAGAGGGCTCCACCGCTGCGGGTGTCTCCTCCGAGTCGCTGCACGAGGGCGAGGGCAAGCAACAGCGACGCGAGGGCGAGCACACCTCGCGCCGCCGCGACGAAGCGATCGATGGGCTTCTCGGGCGCTGAGGGAACCATGCTCACGAGGCCTCCTCAACTGCGGGGGGCAGCAAAGAGTCTGTGGCTTCTCGACGGTGCCAAGTGATCAGGGTGAGAAGGTCGGTGACAGCCATGCACACCGCCACCGACGTCAACAGGTGACTCTCCTCGAGAGGCTCCCCGCGGGAGAGTACGAAAGAGACGGCAAAGGGCAGCGTCGTGCCTGCAGAGCCGAGGAACGCGCTGAGCGGCAGGGGGACAGGCTCACTGCGGGACAGGAACGCACGGAGAAGAAACTTCAACATGAGCCTGCCCATCGCGACGATGACACCGAGCAGGACGGCGTCGCCGTAGAACTGGAGTTGCGCCCCCACGAGGACGTAGAGCACCAGCCGCACGGGGCGCTCGGTGCGGTGTAGTCCACTGCCGAGCAAAGTGCTGCCCTGGCCGAAAAGGGCGAGCGCTGCGCCGAAGAAGAAGGCGATGGTCGCCTCTGGCAAGCGAGTCGCCGACGAGAGGCCCGCGGCGAAAGTGATGAGCCCGACGAGTGCGATGGTGCTCGCGCTGACGCCCCCCATGCGGACGCCGCTGGAGAGCCACAGCGACGAGGCGAGCATGCCACCGAGGACCATGGGGAGGAGGGATGCAAGGGCTGGCACCTCGTAGACAGGCGCATCGACCGAGGAGAGGGGCCACACATAAATCGTCAGGCACACCGCCAGGGCTGCGAAGAGGTCATCGTGGCGCGCGAGGGTGAGAAGGGTACGGGCCGCCGGTCCGGAGGACTCATGGTGCAGGGCCTCTTCTGCGAAAGGGAACCCCGTCGTGGAGAGGACCCCGCCGAGCAATACCGCGAGCCCGAGGACCGCCTTGTCGTCGCCGCGCAACGCAGGGAACAACGAAGCGTGGTCCACGAGCAGGGAGAGGGCGCCGTAGAGCAGCGCAGACAGTCCGATCCAAGTCAAAGCACCAAGGGACAGCGCCGACGCTGTGGCCCGTCGCTGTTGAGCATCACGCAGCGCTGCCGAACCTCGTAGAGCGACGAGGAGAACGCTCCACGCCGCTGCGACGCGAATCGCGGGCTCGAGCGCAGCGAGTGTCACCGGGGTGAGGAGCGCCAGGCCTCGCGGCGACAGGAGCGCGCCAACGCCCAGAAGCAGCGGCGCCGTGACGATGTGTGCAACAAATGCCGCGAAGCCACGACGGGCGAACAATGTCGCCACGCTCAAGAGGGCCAGCAGTACGAGGATGGCGCTCATGACTCCCTCGGCATCACGTCAGCGATCAGGTCCATGCAACGTGGGAAGCTCGAATTCGTGTCGATCTACAGCATCAGCGACGGCCATCAGCATTTGTTCCCGTACGCCCGCGCGCACCGCCGGCGCTGAGATACGGGCCTTGATCCACGCGCGACATAGGTCCACGAGCTCGACTTGGGCTTCCGCCTCGACACCCTCTACCGCGTGACGGAGTGCGACGATGAGCTCCTTCGCTGGGCGGTCGCGCGCGACTGTGACCTCGAAACTGACCTCAGGTGACTGACGTAGCCGTCGCAGCGGATGAAGGAGCAGATAAAGCATAGGGACGCCGATGGTGCCGCCGCCCTCGGGGACCAAGTACAACTCCGTGGCGCTCACCTGGGTGACCTCGCCACTTACATTCCCGATCTGCACCCAGTCTCCCGGGCGAACGTTGTCGCGCCACAACGTCGACAGGCCCACCAGACCGTTGGCGAGCAACGGCACGGACGCGAGCAGCAGGCCACCGCCCACCGCCAGTGCCAAGGTCTCGAGCGGGGTTCCAAACCGTCCAAATGCGGCCCCGATGAGCAACGGCGCTGTCACCACGGCGAGACTCACCGTCGTGGCGATGCGAAATACTGATACGCGCTCGGGGGGCACCCCTTTCCACGTAACCCGACGGGAGGCGACGCCATCGAGCAAGACATGCAAGACCCTCAGGGCCGCCCGCAAAGCGACGAGCATCGTGGCAGCGAGAATGAGTCCCGGGACAGCCGTGACCACAGCCTCGACACCGGCGAGAACAGGACCGGTGCTCCATCGCAGGATGCGGTGCAGGAGAGGTTTCGTAAACTCGAATTGGGACAATATCGCGACGACGGTAGCGATGACGGTGGTGACGTACGCGACCACCCGCCCGACGGCCAACGCGAAGGCGAGTGCGCTCGCGAGGGCTTCTCCAGAGAAAATTGGGACACGCAAGAAGACAATGGGACGCAGCGAGCCTCTCTTGTCATCGAGCTCCCCATCCCATCTGTGGAAGGCGTTGCGGAGCCCGCGCAGGGTGAGCACGCCGATGACACCGAAGAAGACCGAGAGAAACACATGCAATACGAAGAGCTGTAGAGACTTGCGGCGTACTTGCGTCGGCAGGAAGGAACTGAATGCGGCCTCGAGCTCACCCGCGTATTCGTCTAGCTCCAGCCCTTCTGCCCGCGCGTCATCGACGTACAGCGCCGTAATGACCCGATTGCCGATACGTACCGAGGCCCTTCGACCCTCGACCACGACGCTGGCGCTCGGTGGGGCGCCTTGCTCCGAGGCCTCGTCGAGCACTTCGGTCAGCTCTCGTGTGGCCGCTCTCGCACGGTCCTCCGGGCTGCGTCCTCGCGCAGGTACGCGAAAGCCCAGAGGCGAAGCTTCTTCGTGGTAGGTCACCGGAAAACGTCTCAACGACGACGGTGGTGCCGAGGGGGGTGCTTGTAGGGGGACGGGCGCTGGGGACGTGCTTTCGTCTGCCTGCGGCAGCTTGCCGGCCTCGGCGAACGACGGCTGGACGACCGGGTCGGCTCGCAGCGCGCTGTCGTCTTCCTGAGCCCCCTCTGCGCGTAGGGGTCCCGTCACGAAGCAGCACAGCAGCACCGCGGCAGCCAGGGCAACGTGAGATCTCATCGGACAAGGATGACCGCCCCAGGGGGGTGGGGGCAAGCCCTTCCGCGGAGGAGCAGCGCTTGTATTGCCGCGACAGGCGCGCAAAGACTCCGCTATGGAGATGCGAACGACGACACCAGCGCCAAGCGCCGCCGACGTGGGAAAGGCTCAGGTGGCCTCTTTCCTCGAGATTGACGCTGCTGCACTGCGGCACAATCTGCAGGTGTTCCGCGAGGCCATAGGGGACGGGGGCGATGCACCTCGAGTAGGTGTCGTCCTCAAAGGAAACGCGTACGGACACGGGCTCGCGTCTGTGCTGCCCGCGGTGCACGCCTTCTGCGATTGCCTTTACGTCATCGCACCCGGCGAGGCAGAAGGAATCCGTGCGTGGGAGGCCCAAGGAGAGCTTCCTCGTCGTCGAGTGCTGGTTATCGGTGCCGTCAGTGCCACCGAGGCTGTTCGACTCTCCGAACTCGACGTCGAGGTCGTCATCGGGGACAAGGGTTTCACTGCCTGGGCTGAAGCGCTCCGTGTCGCTCGGGGGAAGCCTTTGGTGGTGCATGTCCACGTTGACACCGGGCTCGGGCGGGAGGGCTTCTTGCCTTCCGAGCTCCCTTCGCTTCTGCGCCAAATCGCCTCCTGCCGAGATGTGCTCGATATACGAGGCTGCCTTAGCCACTTCGCCAACGTTGAAGACGTCACCGAACAAGCCTATGCGCTCGAGCAGGTGAGCCGATTTCAAGACGCCGTCACCATCCTGGAGAGCGGGGGAGTGGAAGGGGTCGAA
>JBMTAX010000200.1:0-6106 GCA_049429145.1 Myxococcota bacterium | reverse complement strand
CCTGCGCGGCCGTGACCCACTGCGCAACGAGTATGGTGTCGTCGACAATCAGGGTGTTTTATCGTGGGAGGAGCTCCTGTGTCTCGTCGAGCGGCTGGGCGAAGCGCGCACCATTGCCGCTGCCGACTTCTGCGGTTTGACCAAACGCGTCCTTGAACTCCCCGACGCTGCGCGAGCCCGTTCTCTCGACGGGGTCTGCGAACTCTATGAAGTCCTCAGGAAGGTGATGGAGCGCGGGCGCGCGCGCGACGCAGCGCGTTCGTGAAGTCTTCATTGCTCGGGGGGAGGCTCGTGGGCTCCAGCTCGGCGAGTCGTGCGGCGAGGGCGTCGCGGGCCTCTTGCCACACCGGGTCGAGCGACGCAGCACGCTCGACGACGATGTGGAGCACGGCCTCCGCAGGCTGCCGACGTCCGTAGATACCAGGGCGGTACAAGGTCACATCCCAGCTATAGGTGGGGACGCCGCGTACGCCACCGTCACTCTCGATGTCATTGAGTGCATGAAAGACCTGCGCATGGAGCGAGGGCAGCTCGTAATATGACTCGTCGTCGTGGACGTCCTCATGCAGGGTCGCGTGTCCTCGTCGAGGATCCTTTGCGTCGTCTTCACCGGCCGGCGCATTGCGCTCCTCGGGTGACCACAAGATCTGATCGGAGCCGAGCTCCCCCCCGGGTGGCGCGACCGGTGCTGACAATGGCAGGGGGGTGCCCTCCCCCGCGGGGGGCACAGGCCACAACGTGCCGGTCGTCGGGGCTCCCGCCATGGCTGAAGGAGACGACGCCGGTGTGTCCGATGCCGTGCGTAGTGTTTCTGTCCCCGGAGGGAGCGCGCCTCGCTCCACCAGGGCAGCGACGGTGGCCGCGTCGAGTCTCCCCGTGGGCGGAACCCCATGCTGGGTCTGAAAGGAACGGACGGCGCTCTCGAGGCGTTGTGCCCCTCGCCCTGCCCCCTGAAAACCCAGCAGCGCGAGGTTCTCGAGCAGCCCCGAGAGGTCCCGTGGTGCAGCGTCACGTTTCAGCTCCGCGCGCGCACGCATCTGCTCATGCTGCACCACGAAGGCAGGCTCCCCTGTCGGCATGCGGCCGTCGGTGCCAGGGCTCTCGGCCTTACGGCCTTCGCCCCCCTGCAGCGGCGACCACAGACCCATCTCGGCAAAACCGGGTCGTCCCTCGACGAGGACATCTGCGTCCTTTGGCGCACCAGGGGCTCGGTGTGTCGTCGTGACATCAGCGCCCGGGGGGTCTCTCCGCGGCGCTGGTGCGGTCCTGAGTGGAGCATCCGGTCGACGCAGCAGCCCTGTCTCGATCAGCTTCTGTGCGGTGGCGTCGTCGAGGAACCCGGTCACGGGGAGGCCCTGCAGGCCTTGGACGGCGCCGAGCACGTCGTGAGGGCTGGCGCCTTGGGGCGCGGACACGCCGGCAGCCCGCAAGGCGGCGACGAGGCTCCGCGCCAGCACCCGCGCCTCGGCCGGGGTGCGAGCGAATCCCCCGGCGAGCAGCGCGGCCTCGAGCGGCGGCAGCGACCCGCGCTCTGCTCCTTTTGTGCGCTCGACGGGGGGCGCAGCGGTGCCGCGGTTTTTGACCACCATGACGCGTCTCCGAAGGCGAGAAGCTAGCCCTGGGATGCCACCAGCCGCCACTCATGGACTCCGGTCTGCGTGAGCGCGCCAAAGTCCCATGCACTAGGCTAGAGGTCCCACGGGGTGTCGCCGAGGCACAAGGCACTCCGCCAGATCTGGGAGGTCTCTCTCATGCCCGTGCGCCACATCCACAAAGCCCCGCTCAAGGCACTGGCCGAAGAGTACCTGCGGCGCGCGAAAGAGGACCCGAGCCAGCGCGTCGGCGAACCGGAGCTCGACGAGATTATGGCCACCGTCGGTGATCAGTTCCTCATGCCAACTGCTCTGCTGCGCCAGCGCTTCGCCCGCGAACCCCTCTCCCCCGAGGCGAAGCTGGACATCACCCGCGCAGGCATCACCTTCGCCGAGCAGGAAGACCTGCGGGCCCTCGTCACCGACCCGGCTTTTGTCTCGCTGCTCGAGCCCGCCGCCGCCGCGGGGCTGTCGGCTCTCGCCGGGTTCTCCTTCGCGGATGACGTCGCCACAGGGCCTAGCGGCTTGCGTGCCCCCAACATGCGATTTTCCGACGCGCAGCTCGAAGCCGTGCAGGAGTTCAAGCGCTTGTTCGAGGCCGGCGAGCTGACACGCATGTACGAAGCGGTGACGGGTGCCGTCAACGACCCCTCCCTCGAGGCGGCAGCCCGGTCACTGTTCGACGCGCTCCCCCCTATGAGCCCGGCCTCCAACGCCGAGGCCTTCGTCGCTGCTGGCTACTGGGCATCGCCCCCCCGTGGGCTCGATGACCTCGAGAAAAGCCCGCGCTACCTCGAAGGACGCCAGGTGCTGGTACGCACCACCGTGCATCCAGAGCTTTTCGACGAACGGGATTTCCTCTCGTACAAGAGCACCGCCGAGGGCGGGCGCGAAGCGGTCACCTATCGTGCGAGCATCGCTGGCGAGGACGGCGACGCATTCCTCGTGCGCGTCGATGGAAGATCTGAGCCCTTGCGGGTGCCGAAGGAAGAGGTCTTTGCGCTCAACCAGCCCCATGACACCGAGGCGCTGAAGACTGGCGAGCATGCCTATCAGCTGATTGGTGGGGGGACTGACTATGACGACCCGCTCCTGAAGGCGAAGGTCGCGGAAGCAGCGCTCAAAATCGCGCCCCTCGTCCGTGAGCTCGACTTCCATGCGGCCATCGCTGCCGGAGGCGCGGCGCGGAGGCAGCGAAAACACCTGACCGAGCTACAACGCCGTGCCGTGATCGACATCCACGACGTCATGGACATGAAGTACCCAAGCGAGGACTTCGCGGAGCCTGGTCGTCGACGTGGTGGAGGTGCGGGGCAGCAAGCGATGCGAGGGCTTGGCATCTGCTTCGACCAAGCCGGCGTGATGCTCGCGATGCTGATGCCCTTCCAGAAGTCGCTGGGCGTCGACGCCCAGTTCATGATGGGTGGGGTCTATCGGAATGTCACGGAGCGGGGTCAGGACGCCTTCCGAAAGAGCGGGCATGGCTGGCTGCAGCTCACCTACCGGCCGTCTATGGAGCTCCGCATCATCGACCGCACGTGGCTGCAGGCAGATCAGCCCGCCGACAAGGCATACTCGCGCTACGGCGACCGGTACCCTGCGGGCCATCGGTGGGGTTTTTTGCCCCAAGCGGTCAACGCCACTGACGTCGATATGGCCGCATCCACCGAGGCGGCACCTCGCCAGTTCGGAGAGGCGGGCGTCGACGGGCGTGACCAGCACATGTCGACGCGGCAGTAGCCTCTCCAGCATCACCCCTAGCGATCATCAGCACGCCAACCTGGCGGCGAGACTTCTTTCGCACGGTACAGCCACGAGACCACCAAGAGTGCGGTAGGGTCGGGGTAGCGATGCGTATTGGAAGATTTCCCTGGTCTTTGCGATCTCTCGTGGGGCGCACCAGCGCCGCGCAGAAAGGGCTTTGCGGTAGACGGGTCGTCCCATCGCCGACCGATGGAGGGAGCCTCTGATGGGTGTACTTGCCCCGGTCCTAGATCGCCTCTCCCGTTTGGGCGCCCGCGACGACGAAACCGAGGTGACGAGCATTTCGCGCCGTATCCTCGTCCTCGGCGGGGTGCTGATGAGCTTAGGTGGACTCCTGTGGGGCTCCATCGCGCTGGTGTTTGGCCTCTGGCTCCCATCGCTGATCCCTTTCGGCTACATCGCGCTGACGGCGGGCAACTACCTGCTCTTCGCGCGCAGCCGTGACTTCCGCGTCGCTCGCATCGTGCAGGTGTTCATCAGCCTGGTGCTGCCCTTTGCCTTTCAGTGGACCCTGGGTGGGTTCTCGTCGAGCGGCAGCGTCATGATCTGGGCGATGGTGTCGCTGCTCGGCGCCCTCGCATTTTCAGGCGCACGTGAAGCCACCATCTGGCTGCTGCTTTACTGCGCCCTCACCATCTTCAGCGGCGTCATCGACCCTTGGCTCGTGGCCAACCTCAGTTTCCCCTCGAGCGAAGGCGTGCGCACCGGATTTCTCGCACTGAACCTCGTGCTGGTCACGGGCATCGTCTTTGGCCTCGCCATCTACCAAAATGTGATTCGCACCGAAGCGCTCCACTCGCTGGAAGTCGCAAACAAGCAGAATGGGGAACTGAACTCACAGCTGGCCACTGAAGTGGTGACCAGAGATCAGCAGCTCGCAGAGCTCCGTGCCCTGCAGGCGAAGCTGCATGAGCGCACCGAGGCACTGACGACGTCACTGGAGCAGTTGAACCTCGCCCAGAGCGAGCTCATCGAGCGAGAAAAGCTCGCAGCCCTTGGTCGCTTGGTCGCTGGGGTCGCCCACGAAGTGAACACCCCGCTGGGTGTCGTGTACATGTCCGTGACCCTCGGACTCGAGCGCCTAGAAGCGCTGAGGACAACGTTGACGCGAGAGGCGTTGTCGCGACGACAAGTATTCGCTGGAATCGACGGAGGGCTCGAGACCTTGCGCATCGCAGCGACGAACGCGGAACGCGCCGCGAAGCTCATCTCCGACTTCAAGCGTATCGCCGTCGACCAGACGAGCGAAGGCGATGCTCGCATCGAGCTGAAGGCCTACCTCGACGCCTTGGTACAGAGCATCTCCCCCATGCTCACCCGCGCCGGCGTCAAAGTAAGGTGCGAGGGCGACGAAGTACCGCTCGACACGAAACCTGGCGCCATTGCACACGTCGTCACCAATCTCCTGCAGAACGCTGTTTTACACGCCTTCCCCGAGCAGGGAGGCCCCGAAGAGCGCCGCATCGATGTGCGCTGTACCAGCGGCGAGTCCCACGTTCTGGTGGAGGTGAGCGACAACGGTGTAGGGATGGAAGAGGAGGTCGTACGTCACATCTACGAACCCTTCTTCACCACCAAACGGGGCAACGGCGGCAGTGGTCTCGGTATGCACATCGTTCACCAGCAGGTGTACGGGGCTCTGTTTGGCACCATTGCCATCGACTCGAAGCCTGGCGAAGGTACTGGGGTACGGCTGCGGCTTCCCCTGACGTTGCCCGCTGTAGACCAGAACTCCCCCGCAAGGCTGACCAGCGCACCCTAGGGAGCCAGCCTCGCTCCTCCACGGTCACGTTCCTCTGCCTGGCATCGCTGTGGCCTGCGGCACGGGGTTTCGCATGGTGCCGTGAATCGCTACACCCCGCGTCGAATTCACAAGGAGGTTCTATGTCTCTCGTCAGCCCCCGCCTCGTGCTCGCGGCGCTCGTGGCCACAAACGCAATTGGCTGCGCCAGCACCGAGCAACGCAGCGAGGCCTCGGTCGCCTCCCGAGACAGCGTTGACCAAACCCAAGCGGAGCGCTTCATGTACCCGAAGACCAGGAAGGCCGAACAACTCGACGTCTACCATGGCACCACGGTGAAAGATCCCTATCGCTGGCTCGAGGACCCGGACGCCGACGAGACCCGCGCTTGGGTCGAGGCGCAGAATCGTTTGACCTTCGGTCATCTTGGGCAGCTTCCGGTACGGGAGGCGTTGAAGGAGCGTCTGACGAAGCTGTGGAACTATGAGCGCTACTCTCCACCCTTCCGCGAAGGTGACCGTTGGTTCTATTTCAAGAACGACGGACTTCAGAACCAATCGGTGCTCTACCAGCTCGATCGTCTCGAGGCGGCACCCAAGGTCCTCCTTGACCCAAACCAGTGGTCAGCGGAAGGCACCACTGCGCTCGCGAGCTACTCCTTTTCTGACGACGGCAAGTTCCTCGCCTTCGCCAAGAGTGAAGGAGGCTCTGACTGGCACACTTGGCATGTCGTCGATATCGAGACGGGAAAAGAGCTGCCCGACGTGTTGCGCTGGAGCAAGTTCTCAGGCGCGAGCTTCACCCACGACAACGCTGGTTTCTTCTATTCGCGCTATCCTGAGCCCTCGAAGGGAGACGAGCTCGAGAGCGCGAACTACTTCCACAAGGTTTATTATCACCGGCTAGGCACGCCCCAAGAACAAGATGTTCTTGTCTTCGAGGACAATGAGCATAAGACCCGTGGTTTTGATGCCCAGGGGACCGAGGACGGCGATTACGTCGTCATCCA
>JBMTAX010000199.1:0-6113 GCA_049429145.1 Myxococcota bacterium | reverse complement strand
GTCACCGGCCTCACGACATGATTGCGACGTCGACCGACAGACGCCCCCCGACGGGCCGCATAGCCGGATGCATTGGCTCTCGCCGTTCGAGGTGCCGCAGACGTGCCCGTCGCGACAGGCGGAGGCTGACGGGTCGCAAGGGCTGCCTTCGTGCAGATCGCCGGCGGCGACGCAGACGTTGCCTCCCTCGACGAGAGCGCAGCGTCTCCCCTCACCGCAGGTGCCGATGACCGGCGCCTCACAGCGCGAGTAACAGCAGCTCGTGCCACCGACGGTGAGACACCGCTGGTCCTCCCCGCACTGGCCGCCAGGGCCGCACAGCCCCTCGTCACACGGGCTGCTCTGGGGCACCCCCGAGGGAATGGTGGCGGCGAGAGTGAGCGCCGTATCGACGCGGAGGGCCGGAACGTCGCCGCATCCTGCGCAAGGCTGGCCGCTCTGGCGTAACACCTCGAGCACGCGGGTTCGATCGATGCCGGGATAGGCCGCGAGCACGAGGGAGACTGCGCCGCTGACGAAGGCCGTCGCCATCGAAGTGCCCTGGGCGAACTGGTAACAGTCGGCCCCCGCCCCGCAGAGTGACAAGATGGCGTCTTGCGGGTCACTGGCGCGGTCGCCCCCAGGTGCGATGATGTCGACGATGCCGGCGGTGTTGCTGTAGGGCGAGAGAGGCCACCCTGCGCTGCGGCCGTGGGCTCCCACGGCGATGACGTGCTCGCACGACGCCGGTACCCGCACCGCGGAGCCGTTGCCATCGTTCCCGGCGGCAGCGACGACGATGACACCGCTCTCCTCGTGCAGCTGCGTCACATACGATTGCAGCGCGCCGGCACAGGAACCTTGCGCGCCAAGGGAGAGGTTGATGACGTCGACGGCACGGCCGAGCACCGGTGTCCCTTCGACGCGCAAGCCCCCGAGCCATGCGAGCGCGTCGAGCAGATCTGACTCGGCCCCACCACAGGCATTCATCGCCCGCGCAGTGACGAGGCCTGCGGCGAAGTTGAGCCCCACCATACCCGCACCGTCTGCGTTGGCGGCGACGATACCCGCGATGTGCGTGCCGTGGGTCGTCAGGTTTAGCGCCACGTCGCCACAAGCGGTGGGGAGCCCTGGGTCTGTGTAGTCGCCGTCACGGCCATCACCATCGAAGGAGAGCGCGACGTCACTGATGAAGTCGTAGCCGAGCACATCGCGACCCGCGAGGTCTGGGTGGGCGGTGAAGGTGCCCGTGTCGACGATGCCGATGAGCTGGCTCTCGTTTCCGGTCGTCTCGTTCCACGCAGAGAACAGGCCCGCGCTCTCGAGGGGCCACTGCTGCTCGAGGAGAGGATCTTGCGGTACGAGCGCGGGGGTGAACCAGCGGTCGGGCGCAGCGCCCACGACGCGAGGATCACGGCGCAGCGCGGCGATGGCCGCGGCAGTCTGCTCCTCATCGAGGGTACCCGCGGAGGGAAGCGCGACGAGGGCCCAGCCGAAGCGCAGCTCTCGCACCAAGGTCACGCCGAGCTCTGAAAAACTGACGTCGGCACCTCGCTGCACCAGCGCCCTCCCGGGCACGATCGCGCGGGGCAGCGATGAGTGCGCTGACGTCGGGGTAGAGGGGGCGAGCGGGGTCGCATCACCGTGTTCGACAGGCGTCGTCGCGACGACGAGAGAGAGGGCGAAGGGCACAGAGAGCATGGAACCTCAGAAGCAGCGGGGGAAACACATGCCGAGCTCGTCTTTGGGCAGGCTCAAGAGGTCTTTCGGCTGCCCCTCAGCGGCGAGCAGCGCCTCGAGCACCTCGAGGTAGGTGTCGTCGTAGACAGAGATGGCCGCGCCGCACAAGGTGTCTTCAGGACAAGAGGGCATCACCCCCGAGAGGTCGCATGGGCCCCACACGGCTCCGAACGAGAAAGGCTGTGCCGGCGGGCGGTCCTCCCAGCGGGGCACCGCGCAGACCCCGAGGTCTGGGCGGTTCGCGGTGGCGATGCACTGGCTCTGCGCGCCGAGCAAGGGCGGGCAGCGCTGGCTCGCGCACCCGTCGTCGAACGCTCCTGCACCATCGGCGCAGTCTTCGTCGCCGTAGACGGCAGGCGAGACCTCGCATCGCCCCTCGTCGACACGCTCGTCTGCTGTCAGGGGGACGCAGACCATGTGTGTGTAACGACAGCCTGCGGCGTCGCATCGCACCGGCTCGCCCCCAGGACCGGCGGCGACCCCAGCGTTCACGTCGACGTCGACGAGTGTGGGCCTGACCCGCGGGTCGAGGTCGTCGCAATCGATGGGCAGACCGTCACCAAGCCCACGCTGCCCGGGGCCCGGGAAGCCATCACCGTCGAGGTCTGTGACCTCCCCGTCGCAGTTGCGATCGACGAACTGTGCTCGCGCCGCCGCGCGAAGTCGCCCTCTCTCGTCGAGGAGCTCGCAAAAAGTCGCGGCACGCACCACCTTCCCATCGGTACGAGCGGCAAAATAGGCGGCGAGTGCGGCTTCACTCGCAGCGGCGACGCCCGGGTGTACCTCGTCGTCGAGGTCATCACAGTCGCCGAGGACAAAAGACGGGTCGTCGAGAGCCAGGAAGGCGCTGAGGTGGTTCGTGTGCACGTAGCCATCGCCGTCAGCGTCGAGGGCGACACCATCGCAGTCTTCATCGACGAGGTTGCCGGGCACCTCGACGGCCCCGGCCACGCCCGGCGTCTCGTCGTCGCAATCCCAGGTAGAGGGCCATGGTTCTGGGAGCAGCGCCCGGTCGCCGTAGCGGTAGAGCCCATCGCCATCGCGGTCGAGGGCGCTGCCATCGCAGTCTTCGTCGATGGCATCCCCCGGAGACTCGGCGTCAGGAATGGCGCAGCCCGCACGACAGAGCCCAGCCCAGGCGCTCGCCACGTCGCCACCGGCGCTGAGGACGTCGCTGAGGGCAACGGGCCCATCGTAGGGGTCAGTCACGCCATCGCAGTCGGTATCGCGCCCATCGCAAGGCACCTCCGGGGCGCCCGGGTAGGTGGTGCGGTCATCGTCGTCGCAGTCGGAGACGCGCGCTGGTGCTGCGCCGGTGGCAACGTAGTGGCCGTCGCCGTCATGATCGACGAACGAGGGCTCGTACTCGATGGTGACTGACTGCTGCACGACGCTGCAGTGCTCGGTGTCACGGCACAACGGCAGGCCATCGCCGTAGCGCAACTCGTGTAGGTCGCTCTGGCGAAGCGCTCGCTGTGGGGAAGTCTGGACATCGGCCAGCGGTTCGAGGAACGCCACCCGCGCCCCGGAGCGAAGGTCGCGCAACGCGCCGCGGATCACCGGGCTGAAAGCAGCTTCTTCGTGCAGGCCGTAGACCGCACAGAGGCCCCCGAGGGGTTCGGTCACGGACGGCGAGACCTCTCTCGAGAAAGCTGGCGTGGAAGGCTGACACCGAAAGCCGGCGCTCGTCTGGGCGCAGCGGTCGATGCCGAGCTGTAGCTCCAAGAGCTCATAGTGCGCGGGCAGCGAGAGGCGCGGGGCGAGGTGCACGCAGACCGATGGCGCGGGCCGCGCGACGAGCCACGTCGAGAAATGCCGCACGAGACCACTACACTCGAGGGTGCGCCCCTCGCGCTGGCGCGCTTGTGGGACCATTCCGACGAGGCAGCTCGACGCTTCGACGAACAGTCCCCGCTCTTCATCGAGGTGCAGGAGCGGGAGCCGCTCCCCTGCTGCGACGTCTGCGCCCGGTGGCAAGAGCAGCGACAAGGTGGCGCCGAGCACCGGGTCGAGCACGACCGTCGCGTCACCGCGTGAAAGCGACACCGCGGCCATGGCGAGGGGCTCAAGGGGGCTCACGCTGCCGTCTGTCAGCAGGCCGAGGGGCCCGTCGTCGACGAGGGCCTCCGCCGACGCTGTGCTGATGGCTACATCGACCGCACCGAGGGTCGGCGCCGCGGTACCCGCCTGTAGCGCGCGAGGTGGCAACCGCACCGCTACGCCATCGTGCGCGACGACGCCACCGCTCTCGGCCAAGACGTCGTCGAGAAAAGTGTGCGGCAGAAGAGACACCGCGCGCTCCGTGCCACCGCCAGCGTCAGCGAAGCGCAGCCTCCCGGCGGTGGCGTGGTACCCGTCGCGCCGCACGGCGAAGACCGTGTCGACGTCGATCGACAAGCCGGGAAACGCCACGCGGCCCTCGAGGTCGGTGCGTTGCTCGACCTCGCCCATGGTCACGACGGCGTCGAAGACGGGGCGACCGCTGGGGTCTTTCACCTGCATGCGGCCGGTGAAGGTCGTAGTCTCGCCATCGTGGGACGAGCCGGGGAGCTCGTCCAGGGTCACTTCAGCGGTGCGTGGGGTGCAGCCGCCAGCCCCGTCGTCGTCGAAGAACTGCGCGTCGCAGGAACAGCGAAAGCTCGTTCCAGAGGGGACGCAGCTCCCTTGGCCCGCTGTGACGGGGCATGGGTTCGGCTCACAGGGGTCATCGACGCAGACGCCGTTCTCCTCGCGAGTGCCGTCGCCGCACACGCACGTCGCGACACCCTCAGGCTGCTCGACGCACACCCGCCCTGGCGCATCGCAACGGGCGACGGCGCAAGGGTCCACGGTGTTGTCCTTGGGCAGCGGACCACGAGGCGTCACGCTCAGATCGGGCGCGAAGCACGCAGTGAACATCACGAGCGCGAAAAGTCCCCCAAGTCGCTTCATGGACCGAGCATAGCCGAGGAGGCGTCCACGCTGACGCTATTGCAGCAGGCGATACACCCGCGAGGCGCCGCCACCATAGTAGCCGTCGAAATTCATGCCTGACTCCCACGAGAACGAGCGCCGCGAGCTCGAGTTCGACAGCACCCGTCCGCCCCCGAGGGCGATGCCCACGTGGGACTGGTTGCCTGCGATGACGATGTCCCCAGGCCGCGCTTGCCCCGGGGGAACGCGCACGGCGCCGCCTTGGCGCACGCGCTGCTGCAGGTCTTGCTCCATAGAGGGGACGTAGTTCGGGTTCTGTCCGAGGGGCTTGATGCCCTGTTGGCGCAGCACATTGTTGACGGCGTACGCGCACGCGAGGTTACCGCCGCCCGGGCCGCGGCGGGTGGAGGCGCCCCGATAGGCGTGGGCACCTCGCACGATGCGTTCGCTGGCCGATGGCGGCGGTGGCGCGGCAGGCGCTGCGGGCGCCGTGGCCGCGGTGGCGGCGACGGTGGCCGCAGAGGTCTCAGGGGCGCTCGGTAGCGCGGACTCGAGCCGCCCCCGGACGGCTTGGTCGAGCGCGCTGCTGCGTTGGCGGGCGGTCTGGGCAGCGACTGGGTTCGGCGTCACAGTGCTGCGGGCGGCGATGGTCTCTGCGTCGAGGGCAGCCGGCGTGGATGCCGCCGGCGTGGATGCGGCCGGCGAGGCGGGCGACGGGGTTGCGACGGGGGAAGCGGCAGGCGTGTCGGCGAGCGGCCGGCTGATGCGCTGGTGGATGGGAGACAGCGTTGGCATGGGGCGACCCTCCAAGAGGACCAATAGAGTTTCGATGCCGATCGCGGGAAGTTGTCTCGCGGAGCTTCGGTCAAGGCGCGGAGGAGGAAAGGTGGGATACCCGCAGGGGCGTTCGCACGGGGGAGTTACAGAAACGGGCAGGGCTCTGGCTGAGTCGGACACTGGAATGTGGCTGTGACGGACTTCGCCGCGTCCATCGTCACCACGCACGGACCCGTGCCGGTGCACGCGCCCGTCCACCCCGCAAACGTTCCGGCCATCACCTCGTAGTCAAGGGTGACACTGGTGCCGTGCACGTAGGCCTGGCTGCAATCGCTGCCGCATGAGATGCCATTTGGTGTCGACATGACCATGCCCGCGCCAGAACCCGTGACCTGAACCGAGAGCACGCGCGTCTGGGGCACGAAGGTGGCGCTCACCGACTTGCTGGCGCTCATGGTCACCGTACACGTCGCGCCGTTGCCTGAGCAGTCGGTCCATTTGTCGAACACCCAGTTGGTGCTGGGGGTCGCCGTGAGGGTCACTGTCGTGCCGTCCGCGTAGGTCCCGATGCAGTCGTCAGGACACTCGATGCCGTCGGGGGACGATGTCACGGCGCCGCTCCCACTCACCTCCACGTCGAGGGTGCGCGTTCGCCGTGTGAAGGTGGCGGTCACCGTCCGTGCGGCCGTCATGGTGACCTGGCA
>JBMTAX010000198.1:0-6151 GCA_049429145.1 Myxococcota bacterium | reverse complement strand
TCAGCTGGATAGAGCATCAGGCTTCGAACCTGAGGGTCGGGAGTTCGAATCTCTCAGGGCGCGCCACAGCAAACCCTTCGGCATTTCCGCGAGGAAGCTGAAGGGTTTTTTATTGATATTCGATACTTAGCCCCCGCAAACGGGAACTCGAAAGTACCTTTGCGAGCAAACGGCGCGGTTCGTGGGGGGCTGCTGATTGTATAAATCTTTTCAATGCGTAGAGAATTCGAAAGCGCCCCCCAGCGGCTGGAACACGGTGCGGCGCCGGCCAGCGCATGCCTCCTCACCACCCCTCACCCCGGCTACTCGTCGAGGGTGCGTGGCACCACCGCCACAATCCGAGCGTTGGGAAGACCCTTCTTGTGACTCCCTGGAATCTGCGGTGGCTCGGGCAAACTGCTGACAGCACCCAGGGGTGCAGCGGTGCCTTGACGTCCTTGGGGCGCCGTCATCGTCGCCTCTCCGTCGTCAGAGCCCGAAAGCGAGCTCAGATGGGGCGTGCGAGCGCGCGACCTCGGGGGAGTGTCGGGGGGTCCGAGGTGGCGGCGAATCTTCCGGATGACGGGCCTTTGCTGAATGACGGCGAGGACGCGCATGCGTCCGTCACAGGTGCGGCAGCGGAGCGCCTCTATGCCTAAGATGCGCCGCAGGAGGTCGACTCCGGGGGAGCTGAAGACTCCGAAGGGCCTCCAGGGGTGACCTCCCGCCGCCACAAGCGGTCAGCCCGAGGGCGGTGATGGCGAAAGCGGGGGCGCGACGACGACCAACGCATGGCATGAAAGTCTCCTTTGGGGGTGTGCAGTTGCTGCCCTCTGTTCCCTCTGGACCCTGAGCTCCGGGTTGTGGGAAGACGCCATCGTGGCGAGGAACACCGGGGCCCGCCCGGCCGAAACGGCCATGCCCACGAGGAAGCGGCTCCTTGCGTTCCATTCGGGGGCGAGAAAGGCTCGTGACACCCATAGGGGGCGTACCCATGTTGCAGGTGACGGTCGGTGCGAGTGAGGACATCAACAGCGTCGATGCAGCTCACGCAGCCATCGACATCGCTCTCGCGCAGCTCGACGGCAACGCTCCACGAGCGGCGGTGGTCTTTCTCGGGGTGGGGGTCGACCGTAGGCCCGCATTGACGGCCATCCGTGCTCGTCTTCCCGGCGTTCCGCTGATCGGTGGCACCACCCTCGCGGAGCTGACTCGGTCGATGGGGGCGCTCGAGGGCACTGTGCAGGTGATCCTCTTCGCGGGGGACTCTCTGGAGGTGAGCGCCGGCCGATTCGACCTGGACGTTGTGGGAGGCTACGGCGACGTCGATGAGTTGCAGGTCGCCGCGCGAGACGCGATCGCAGCTGCCACGTCGACTGGGCAGGATTCGCCCAAACTTTGCGTGTGCTTTGGTTTTCATCCCATGGGGGCTGCGCCCCTCCACGCGGCGATGGCGCAGGCCCTCGGGCCGAACGTTCCGCTCTTTGGTGGGGGCGTGACCAGCGTCGTCGGCGGGGACCTGGAGGGGGAGGTCTGCTACGGTGAAGAGCTCAGCCGCAACGCGGCCGTGTTTCTCTTGTTCGGCGGACCTCTTCAGATTTCGCACGCGGTTGCTCACGGCTTTCGCCCCGTCGGCGAGGTTCATCAGATCACCGGCGCCCAAGCGCGCGGGGTCCTCCTCGAGGTCGACGGTCGACCCGCGATGGAGCTCTATCGAAACTACCTCGGTGTTCCCGGTGGTGAGGGCTCGATGTTCATCCACAATCCAATCGCTGTGGAGACACGAGACGGGCAGGTCTTGCGGACCGCCTTCGGTCAGGGACCCTCTCCCGGGAGCCTTCTCATGGCGGGCGAAATCGAGGAGGGGGCCTCTATGCAGCTCTGTGAGTTTGACCGTGAGGGTCTCTTGACCGCCTCTCGAACGGCCATGAGCGATGCACTCTCCGGGTGGCGCGGGCCCCCGCCGACGGTGGCGCTGGTTTTCGAATGTCTGACCCGCTGGATCTGCCTCGGTACGTGGGCGCCGCGCTCTTTGGACCGAATGAGCGAATTATTGCCGACGGACACGACGATGGCCGGCGGATATCTTGCGGGTGAGTTTGCGCCATTCCGCGTGGCGGGGGAAGGTTACCTGCACAACTGCTCCGTCGTCGTGCTGCTGATGGGCAATGTGTGAGTACGCCGTCGTCCCCGGAGGTGAAGTCGCTGGAGAAAGAGCTCGCTCTCGTTCGACGTAAGCTCGCGCGCTCGGAGCAGCAACGCGCCTCGATGGAGTTGATGGTCGACCAGGATCGCACCCTTGCCCATACGATCCGGGACAAACTCGCTGCCACCAACGCCCAGCTGCACGTGGAGAAGGAGCGCACCGAGCGTCTCGTGCAGGAGACGCGGCAGGCCCTGGCGCGGCAGACGGCGATGGCCGAAGTGCTCCGCGTCATCAGCAAGTCCCCACGTGAGGTACAGCCCGTATTGGACATCGTCGCCCAACGAGCGGCCGAGCTTTGTGACGCCGATTGGGATGCGGTGTGGCTGGTCAACGGCGATCAGCTGAAACTCCTCGCGCACGCCATGCGTGACCCCGACAAAAGCCCACCCGCGCCTCCCCGCGAGCTTGAGGTCCGCTTGCACGCCGATACCCCGAGCGCCCAAGCTGCCGCTCGGGGAATGGTCATTCACGTCGAAGATATCGTTCCCCGGCTGGCCGATACCTATGCCGACGCAAAATCGCTGCAGGAGCAGTACGGTTTTCGCACCGTATTGGCCGTACCTATGCTGCGCGATGGAGAGGCCGTCGGTGTCATCGGTTTGTATCGCCGGGAGAGGCGCGCCTTCGCCCCCGACGAGATAGCCCTGGTGGAGACCTTCGCCGACCAAGCGGCCATCGCGATTCAGAACGCGAAGATGTTTAATGATACCCAAGAGGCGTTACGCCGAGAGACCGCCACCGCCGAAGTGCTGCGCGTGATCAGCGGCTCCATAGACGAGGTGCAGCCGGTCTTCGACGCGATTTGCGCAAGCGTGTGTCGTCTCCTGCCCCACGCCGATCTGGTGGTGTTGGGGGAAACTGAAGCGGATGGGCTTATCCACTGGAGAGCCGGTGTCGGACCCGAGCCAGAGCATACGAAGCTTCGCGGATTCTTTCCGCGGCCAGCGTTGAAGAGCATCCAGCTCACGGGCAAGGCAACGCACCACCCCGATCTTGTTCATGGAGACGGTGTTCCCGCATCCTTGCGAGAGGCTGCAGGCGTCATCGGCCGCAACGCCGCATTCTCCAGCGTGGCGATCGCTGCCGGCAACAAAGTATACGGTACCATTGGTGTATTTAGTTTTTCCCTGCGTCCCTTCTCAGACGCCGATGGTGCATTGCTCAAGACCTTCGCCGACCAAGCCGTGATCGCCATCGAGAACGCGCGTCTCTTTCGTGAGGCCCAAGAGTCCCGCGCCGCGGCGGAAGCCGCCAATGAAGCCAAGAGCGCATTCCTCGCCACCATGAGCCACGAGATTCGCACGCCGATGAATGCCGTCATTGGGATGAGCGGTCTATTGCTGGATACCTCGCTTACCGACGAGCAGCGCGACTTTGCTACGACAATCCGCGACTCGGGAGACTCCCTGCTGACCATCATCAACGACATCTTGGATTTCTCCAAGATCGAGGCAGGGCGCATGGACCTCGAGGAGCAACCTTTCGATCTCAGGGAGTGCGTCGAATCTGCGCTGGATCTGATCGGCCCAAAGGCAGCAGAGAAGAAACTGGAGCTCCTCTACCAGCTCGAGGAAGGTGTGCCCGCAGCGCTTCGAGGAGACGTCACTCGACTCAGGCAAGTCCTGTTGAACTTGATCGGGAACGCCGTGAAGTTCACCGAGAGAGGCGAGGTCCTGTTGACGGTGGCTGTCGAGACCGGTGCTGCCGAAGGTGAGCAGGCACGTTTACGATTTACCGTCCGCGATACCGGCATCGGCTTGACAGAGTCAGCGCTCTCGCGCTTGTTTCAACGTTTCAGCCAAGCTGACAGCTCCACGACGAGAAAATACGGCGGCACCGGACTCGGGCTCGCCATCAGCAAACTGCTCGCTGAACTCATGGGAGGCGCCATGTGGGCAGAGAGCGATGGGCCAGGCCATGGTTCTGCTTTTCACTTTACCATCGCCAGCCGTCCGACGGCTCTCCCTGAGGGGAAACGACGGAAGTTCACCGGGCTACAGCCGGGGCTTACGGGCAAGCGCATCCTGCTCGTCGATGACAACGCGACCAATCGTCGAATCTTCGCGCTGCAGACATCCCGGTGGGGATTGGAGGTACACGATACCGAGTCCCCGGCAGAGGCGTTGCGTATGTTGCATACTGCAAAGTACGACTTGGTGATCGTCGATATGCATATGCCTGAGATGGATGGGACTAGCTTGGCCCGTGCCATACGAGCAGTAGGCCACAAGGTTCCCCTTGTTCTTTTCAGCAGCCTTGGGCGTAATGAGCCAGGGCAGACTGATTTTGTCGCCACCCTTGCGAAGCCCCTGCGTCAGAGTCATCTCTTCGACACCCTCCATACCTTGCTCGGATCCGAGAGCCATCCCGGCCCTCACCCATCACCTGTGTCGAGTCCAAATGTGTATGCAGGAATGGGAGAGCGCCAACCGCTTCGCATTCTTCTCGCCGAAGATAATGTGGTGAACCAGAAGCTCGCGCTGAGATTGCTGCAGCAGCTTGGCTACCGCGCAGACGTGGCGGGCAATGGTCTAGAGGCGTGTCAGTCTGTTGAGCGGCAGTTGTACGACGTGGTGCTCATGGACGTTCAGATGCCAGAATTAGACGGCATGGACGCGACTCGTCGGATCCGCGCGATGGCGTTACCCAATGGACAGCCTCGCATCATCGCGATGACCGCCAATGCCATGGAGGGGGATCGGGCGATGTGCCTTGCTGCAGGGATGGATGATTACGTGACCAAGCCGGTCCGCATGGACCAGTTGGCGCGGGCGCTGGAAGAGGCGCATTTGGCCATCAAGCATGCATAAGTACGCTGGAGACCTCGCTCCATGAACCAAGACATCATCGATCGCAGCGTGTTTGACGAACTATGTGCCACTACGGGGGTCGATTTTGTCCGTGAGCTGGCGTCGACCTTCATCGAGGAAGCACCTGCGTTGCTCGTCGAGCTTCGCGCGGCTCATGCTGCGCAGGATGCCGATGCGTTTCGCCGCGCGGCACATTCTCTGAAATCAAACGCGCTCACATTCGGGGCGCAGCGACTCAGTGAGGTCGCGCGCGAGCACGAGAAGGTTGGTTTGCCGCTCGGTGAGTACCAGGGCGAAGAGATTGAACAGGCCTTTGCCGAGGCGAGCGCTGCGTTGCGGGGCTTGTGCGATGGTTGACAACAAGGCTCGCCTGTTGGTCGCAGACGATAATAAGGTCAATCGACTGTTGCTCTCGCGCAACCTGGAGCTGCAGGGGCATCAGGTGACCCTCGCAGAGAATGGTCAAATTGCGCTCGAAAAGCTCCAGCAAGAACCCTTTGATTTGGTTCTCCTCGATATGGAGATGCCGGTGATGACGGGGTTCGAGGTACTTGCGCACCTGCAGAGCACAGCATCTTTGCGGGACATTCCTGTGATCGTCACGAGCTCGCTCGAGGGCGAGGCGCATGTGGTGCGCTGCCTGGAGTTGGGTGCCGAAGACGTGCTGAAAAAGCCGATCAATGCAGTGATTCTTCGCGCACGTGTCAACAGCAGCCTCGAGAAGAAGCGCCTGCGCGACCAGCAAAAAGCGTTGATCAGCCGCTTCGCTGCCAACGAGGTTGCGCAGGATCTCGAACGCAGCGGTTTCGCGCTGCGCGGACAACGAATCACGGTCACGGTGATGTTCGTCGACTTGCGCGGCTTCACCACGATGTCGGAGCAGCACTCTCCCGAAGAGATTATCGAGCTGCTGAACACCTATTATACGCTGATGTTTGAGGCCATCGGGTCGCACGGTGGCGTCGTCAATCAAATCATTGGCGACGGGTTGATGGCGCTCTTTGGTGCCCCACGGCCCCTCGAGGATGCTGCACTGCGTGCCATGCATTGTGCCCAGGAGATGCTCGAGATGCTCGACCTTCTCAATGCTGAGCGGGAACTCACCGGGGCCACGCCCCTGCGCATCGGTGTCGGTGTGGCCACCGGCGACGTCGTC
>JBMTAX010000197.1:0-6169 GCA_049429145.1 Myxococcota bacterium | reverse complement strand
AGCGCGCGAGCCGCTGCGATTTCGCTCTCATTGCGAAACCCGAATGCACAGAGGTATCCATCGACGTCGGGAAACGATGTGAGCAGATAGGGTGAGGCAAAACTTACGGCTACGACAGGAACGTTGGGCAGCGCTCGCTGCAGCGCCTTGACGAGGGGTGCCCATTCTTCGGCCATCAAGCCAACGACGACGGTACGGGCGCCGCTCGAGCGCACGAGGGTAGCGAGCCGCTTCGTCTCGCGGGCGATGCCACCTCGGCCGGGATGCGACGACAACCGCGCACCGTGAACTCCTGGGTGCCCTCGCCCCATCTCAGCGAGAAAGCGCGGTTCGGTCGACGCCACCACCACGTGGCCGAGGGGGTCCAAGGGAAGCACGCCCCTCTCATTCTTCACCAGTGTGAGGGCGCGCGCGGCGATCTCGTCACTGATGTTTCGGTGCTCCGCAGCCTCGAGCACACGGGTCGCCTCGTCGACGGGCAACAGCTTCTGTGTGAACAGACCTCGTCGCGCCTTCGTCATGAGAATGCGGCGCACCGATCGATCGAGGCGCGCTTCACTGATGCGACCCGAGCGCACCGCGCTCAGGAGTGCCCGCTGCACCTCATCCTTGCGCTCTTTGAACCACAGCACCATGACCATATCGGCCCCCGCCTCCACGGCACGGACCGCAGCCTCGCCAGACCCATAGCGACTGACGATGCCCTCCATCTCAAGACCATCGGTGACGACGAGTCCTTCGAACCCGAGGTCTTCGCGCAAGATACCTGTGAGCACATTCTTCGACACTGTAGCGGGCATCGAACGCTCTTCGGCCACGTTCGGCAAAGCGATGTGCGCGGTCATCACTGCGTCGAGCCCCTCGGCCAGCGAGCGCGCGAAGGGAACGAGTTCCATGCGCTGAAGTCGTGCTTTGTTGTGGGACAGCTCGGGCATGGCGAAGTGGCTGTCGGCGTTGGTATCGCCATGGCCGGGGAAGTGCTTGGCCACCGCCGTAACCCCCTCCCCTTGCATGCCGCGGATAAAGGCGGTGCCCATCGCGCCCACGAGCGCAGGGCTGCCCCCGAACGCGCGCGTTCCGATCACAGGGTTTTTCGGATTGGAATTGACGTCGAGAACCGGTGCGAGGTTCATATTGAACCCCATGATGCGCAGGTCTTTCCCGAGGGCACGCCCGGCCCGCTCAGCGAGGTCTTCGTCGCGCGCAGCGCCCAATGCCATCTGGCTCGGCAAGACGGTGGCGAGGCTCGTCAAGCGCACGACGTTCCCGCCCTCTTGATCCACCGAGACGAAGATGGGGATGCCAGCCGGATCGTGCCGTCGTACGTCCCGGATGAGCTGCATGGTCTGCTGAGGCGTCTTGATGTTCCGCGAGAACAGGGCGACGGCACCTGGCTTCTTGTCGCGCAGGAACGTCGAGATGGAGTCGTCCATCGTCGTGCCCCCGAAGCCGAGAAACAACATCTGCCCGACTTTCTCCTCGAGGGTGAGACGAGCGAGGATAGCGTCGGTATCGACACTGCGTGCGGTAGAGGGAGAAGACCCCGAGCTGGGCAGCTCCTCTCGAGCAGGTTCACTCCTTCCCGCTGGAGTCACGATGACGAGCGCGAGGAGGAACCACAGTGAGGAGAGCGATAGACGGGCAGGCATAGGGCGGGCGAGTCCGACGCGGCGACTCAGGCGTTCTCGATGGCCTCGAGCTCGACGAGGAGCGGCCCGACGATGTCGTTGAATTCCTTCTGGTACTTCTTGGGAACGGGTTCGGCGGGGGGGAAGACCTGCTTCGCTGGGTCGACGTAGCCGCCCCGTTTCTTCATGCCGAAATGGAGGTGAGGGCCGGTGCTACGTCCGGTGCTGCCGACGTAGCCGATGACCTGGCGCTGCCGCACCCTCGCCCCCGGACGGATGCCCTCCGCGAAACGGGAGGCATGGAAGTACTCCGTGGCGTAGCCCCCCATGTGCCGCACGACGATCATATTGCCGGCCGTCGGACTATAGCGAGCCTCTTCGACGACACCGTCGGCGATGGCCCAGAAGGGGGTGCCGGTGCCGGCACCGTAATCGACGCCGTGATGAGCCTTCTTCTGGCGTAGCACGGGGTGAAACCGTTGGCCGTAACGAGAAGTTACATGCACGCTCTCGAGAGGGTTGCGCAAAAAGGTCTTCTGTCGCGCGCGGCCGTTCTCGTCGAAGAAGCCCGCAAGTTTTCCATCGCCCGACTGGAATGCGAAGCCGCGATGAACTTCGCCGGCGTTGACGTATTCGGCGGCCAAGACGCGTCCATACCCGACGAATCGCCCTTCAGCGAACTGCTTCTCGACGAGCACTTTGAAGGTGTCCCCTCGCTGTGGCTGACGATAGAAGTCGATATCCCACGCGAACACGTCGACAAAACGGCTAACGAGGGTAGAGCCCTCTCCGAGGGCACGCATCGCGACGTAGAGGCTCGACTGCACCTCGCCGGCCAACGGAACCACCTCGGTGGTCACCGGCGTCGTCACTTTCTCCCCCTGCCAACGGTCCTCAGCGAGGGACGCCCGCCAACGCACCGGGGCGCCGCTCGTGCGCAGAGGCCGATATTCGAAGGAGACGAGGGCTCCACTCTCGAGCAGGTCGCCTTGCGATTCGACACGGAAGACGTCGCCCGGGCGGAGTCCACGGAGGTCGACATTGCCCCGCAATGCCGCGATGAGACCCCCGACTTGCTCCCCGGCAAGGCCATGACGAGCGAGGGCCACCGACAACGACTCCCGGTCCCGCAGTCGGTCGGTGACGACGACACGGTCGTGGTGCTGGACGGAAGCCGCGTCTTCGATGACCGCGGCGGCGGCGACCGGCGCCGACGTCACGCGCTCCGGAGACGACGATGGAATCGAGGTGGGCGCCAGCGCGACCTCGACAGGGAGCTGCGGAGGAGCCTCGATAGCATCGAGGGAAGGCATGAGCTCAAGAGCAGCGCGAGGGGTCTCTAGCTCTCGCTCGAACATGAGGTCGGTGACGTCGTCGCTGCGGGCGAGACCAACCGCAAGCCCCGTGGCGCCCCCGAGGAGGACGGCCGCGAGCAGCGCGTAGGAGGCGCGACCGCGCGGGGGATCGAGCACGGTCGTGTGATGGTCGGCGGAATGCAGACGCGAATCCCGGCGGGCGCGCGGCAGCGTCGTCCGTGGGGTCGTGGATTTCGCCTCGGTGATGAAGCTGAGCAGGCGCTCGCCCCTCGCTCCTTCCCGCTTGCGCGCGGCGTATCGGCTTCTGGCGTATCGCAGCACCGTCGGTCGCTCCCTCGCTGGCAACAATCCCACGATCAGGACGCAGCTGGCGTGGTATCGAACGAGTTCGGCTCGATGTCAAAATTCTTGCGCCATCGGATGACATTTTCAGGAGGGTGTCGCCCAGCGGCGTACGAAGCACACTTCAGCGTACATCTTCCACGGGTGCCAGCCCTGGGGCGGGCACCTCCTCGGTGGTCTCCCGCAACAGCTCGAGCAGCGCGAGTGCCTCCTCCTCGAGCTCGAGGACGAGCGCGTCGACACGGGCGAGCACGAAGCGATGGGCCAGCAACGCGGGAATGCCGACGGCGAGACCAAACGCCGTGGTCAACAACGCCTCCCAAATGCCCGCGGCCATCTCGAGCGGGCTGCCGACGCCGGTCTCGGCGACTCGTTGGAAGACCGCGATCATGCCGGTGACTGTGCCGAGCAACCCGAGCAGTGGTCCCACATTGGCGACGGTGCCGAGTGTGCCCACGAAGCGCTCGAGGCGGGCCGCCTCCCGGCGACCGCTGTCTTCGGCGGCCTCTTTGACGACGGGAAGAGGATCGAGCGCGTGCCGCAACACCGAACGATAGACACTACCGATGCTCGTGCGGGACTGTTCGCACAAGAGCAGCGCCTCTTGCCGCTTGTCATCGACGAGGAGCTCATGCACCTTTTGCATGAGCCCCCGGGGCAAAACCTTCGCGCGCTGGAGCGCCCACATGCGCTCGGTAAACACCGCGAAGCCCGCGACACTCGCAATGCCGATGGCGTACATGATGATTCCGCCACGCTGGAACAGCTCGACTACTTCCATGCCTGCCTCTCGTCGATCTCTAATGTCGTTGTCGTGGTCGATTGTCCGCACCGCAGAGCCCAGGGGCGAGGAAATTCAACATATACCGCTATAGAACACTGCTGCAGAGAGTAGCCAGATGACGGCGTCGGACACGAGTACGTGTGTAGCTTCCTGCGGGTGCCCGTGCAGCGCAGGCCTCTAGGGTGCAACGAACACGGCATCGCGCACGCGTCATCCTCAGCCACGACGCACGGATGCCGCTTGTCCTCGAGGCAGCGGCAGCAGATGCGCCTCGAGCAGCTCGAGGGCAGCCGTAAGCGAACGCAGCACGGTCTCGGCCGCGTGGGCCTGATCAGCAGACGCGGATAATGTGTGCGGATGGTAACGACGAGCCAAGCGTCGATAACTCGCCCGCACCTCGTCGAGCGTCGCCTCGGCCGGGAGTTCGAGGGTGCGAAGGGCCGCGCCTACATCGAGGGTCGGCAGGCGAGTGACGGGCGCGGCGGGACGGGGCTCGCTCTCCCAGGCCTTGGGCTCCACCGCGTCGGCCTCGGCGGCTTCAGTGGCGGCCTCGATGTCGTCGGAGAAGCGGGCACGCCACTCCGCCCGCACTACGGTTCCGAAGCGATCAAACAGGCTCATGACAAAGGCCTCCGAGGAGATGTAGCGCTGGCAGGCGCAGGTAGCATGCCCCCGCCGAGAGGGGGACGTCGCAGATCTGGCGGAAAATTTCGATAGGGCGACAACCGCCTCTACCCTTGTAGGTGTCTATGGCACTGAAGGCGCAAAAGAGATCCATCTCCACGACCCGACCGCGACGCAACGCCGCGCATATCGCGCAGGAACGCACGAAACCGAGCGGGCGGCGACAGTCGCCCCCTCGACAGAGCGGCGGAAAGTCCGCGGGGCGTGCGACGAGGGTGCGCCAACGCGAGGCGAATCCCAAGGTACGTAAAGGCCGCTTCTTCCTTCTCATCGCTTTCATGGCCGCACTTGGCTTCACGACGGTGTATCTCGGCGATGCCGCGCTGCGAACCTTTGCGCACCTCGACAGCGGCAGCCACGGGGCCTCGCTATGGCACAAGGTGGTCGACCGACTGCTCGACCGTGACATCCCCGGTCTGAAGCCAACCGCTCCGCCGTCGAAGCCCCAGACCCCGACGCGCAAACCTGCAGTGCCGAAACCCCGCGCTCCTCTCGCCGAGCGAGCCCAGCCAGCACCGGCGAAAGTCCAGGCGCCCGCGGCTGCCCTTGAAAGGTTACCGAAGGTCACCGTCCCCGAGACCCCCCGCGCTGAGCTCGCAGCACCGCCCCCTTCTGCCTACGCGGAAGCGACCGGCGGCACCAGCGCACGCCGAGGCCAAGATGCCGCGGCGGCACGGGCGCAGCGCATGAGGGCCCTGCTCGACAAGGTTGGCGTCGAGCGATGAGGAGACTCTCGTGAGTGAGCCCGCTGCGACGAAAACCGCGGACTTTTCCCGCTGCCTGGCGGTGCTGTGGTCTCCGACCGATGCCTTCACGAGTCTGCGTATGTCACCGCGGGCGCCGCTCCTGCTCGCCGTGATAGGCCTCACGGCGGCGTTGCCCGCTCTCGCCTTCCTGTCGCGGGTCGACCTGCCAGCGTTCCTGCTCGAGGAGATGCAACATGCGGCCCCGGGGCAGGCCGCGCCGGAGAGCGCCATGCGCTTCGTGCGCGAGACCCTGGCGCCTCTGCTCCGCTATGCCCTGCCCCTGGGTGCGGTGCTCGCTCGTTCCCTCTCTATCGTCGTCGTGGCCGCTGTTGGGTACGCGGCGCTACGCGGACTGCGCCCGGGGCTGAGCCTCCCCCTGTGCATCGCGGCCGTGTCCCTCGGCTCAGCACCGCTCCTGCTGCACGATGGCTTGAGCGTCGTCGTGCTGCTGGGGAGGGAACTCGCCGATGTCGACGTGCGCAACCCGGTGCTCTCGAACCCCGCAGCGTGGCTCGGGCTGCACATCGAGCGGTCTGCCCTCGGAGCCGCTCTCCATGGCCTCGACGTCTTTCGTCTTTGGGCTGCCTATCTCGCGGCACGCGGCCTCTGTGTCGTCGCTGAGCGCGCTAGCACGGTACCCTTCGCACTCACCTTCGGCGGGCAGGCAGT
>JBMTAX010000196.1:0-6190 GCA_049429145.1 Myxococcota bacterium | reverse complement strand
AGAACGCAGGCAGGGCGAAAACCCGCTGAAGAGGCTTTTCGCCTCAGCCTGCTAGCCCCGCCCTCAGGGCAGCGACCCGACGAGCACGGCGACATACCATTGCCCCGCCACCTCGGGAGACACAAGACCGATGCCCAGCACGTGAGCGTCACCGTCGAGAGTGGCGCCCGAGGGGGCAAGCCGAAGCGGGTCATCGACCCGGGCGACGACGACACGGGCATCCGCCAATCCCGGCCGCCACTCGAGGGCTTTCACCGTCACCGGCTCCCCCAGCAAATTCTCGTCGAGAGTGCCCGCGGTAGCCATCGCCTCTGCCAGCTCTTGGGCCAGCCGATCGAGCGCCTCATCTCGGCGCAGCGGACGATGATTCACGACGTCACGGGCGAGATTGAGTCGACCGAGCAGCTCCGTCGCGACCTCGCGAGCAGGGCGAACGAGGATGCGCCGAGCGACCAACGCTACGACGCTGACGAGCTTACGGCCAAGTCCATCGGTCCCCCGCTGCACCGCGACGCCGAGGTGAGACGCCCGCGGGTTCACGAGTTCGTAGCGATGGGCGGGGCTTTCGAGCAGTGCCCCCCAGGCCTCCTCGAGGGTTGCGGCCTGGGCTTGGACCTCGGCGAGCTCCGTGACCGGAAAACCCGGCTCGCTGCCGCGCAGGGCCTCGAAGGCGCTCGCACGGTCGGGAACACGGTGCCCGAGCCGGCCCGCCTCCCGAATGCCACGGGCGCGGCCCGAAGCCACACGCTCGAGGGGAGGAGCCAAGGTGAGGGCGCGGAGTTGCTGCTCCATGCGCAGCCGGTGCACCAGGGCTTCGAGTCGGCGCGCGAGCGCAGTATCGCTGTGTCCGTCGTCATCGAACAGCACGACGGGGGCGGGTGGTGACTTCGACATCCCGAAGGTGAAGGGCCACAACAGGCTCACCTCCGGCGCGTCGTCGACACCCCGCTGTACTACCTCGACGACGTAACGCCCGCGGCCCCGGGTGGCGCGGATTTCCTGGGCAATCTTGTGCCCTTTGACCTCCCGTCGATCCACGCTGCCATCAGGTGCGAGGAGATACACCTGCGCCTCATCGAGCTTCCCGTGAAGCTCCGCGGCGAGGGTGAAGGACTGCCCCTCGTCGAGAACCGCCGGTAACTCTTGCAACAGCCGCAGGCTACGACGGGTCACCACCAATGCAAGGCATGGCTCTCCATCGGCGTCGATGCCCTCGGCGAGTCCAGCGTGGGTCGCTCCCGTCTCGGTCACGAGCGCGGCCCCACGGGCAAGCAAATCGTCGCGGAGGCGCTCATGGCGTCCTCGTTGTACCGCCGCGGCGACTTGTCCCTCCCACACGCGGCCACCGGCGCGCAGCGTCTCATCCACCACCGCTTCCCCCCCGTCCCTCGCACAGAGCAGCGCGGCGGCCTCCTCGAGCGCGGGATCGCGCGTCGTGCCTTTGGGCACTGGGGACGGGCCCGCGACCGGATGCTCACCCCACTCGGGGGTGCGGTGACCCACAGACGAAGCGCAGCCTGCCCAAAGTCCGGGCAGACCAATGGCCGTCGTCAGCATGAAGAGAAGAGTTTTGTCGACCATGGGGCAGGTCTACCAGGGTGGCGCAAGATCGACATTCAGCGATTTGCGCACCCGGCTCGTTGCGCCCGAGGTCCGCTGCCAGCCCCTGCGCCCGTCGAGCAACGCTCGTCCGGAGCCGCCCAAGAACGTGGGCATGACAAGAGCTCGCCGAAACGACTTTGCCCCTTCGCCTGATGTCGTGATGTCGTCCCTGCACGGGTTCTGGAAAACGGCTGAGCCCGCCCCACAGGAATCATGGATTGGCGCATTGCGTCGAAGTCTCCTCGAGAAGTGCGACACGGGGCTGCTGGTAACCGCTGACGGGGACGATGAAACTCGCTATGCGGAGGCCACACTTGTCGTTGGCGAATGGCGCCGACGTTACCCCGGGAGTCTTGTCGTGATCGTTGGCTGCCCCACAGAGATCAAGCAGAAGGAAAACCGCGTCGGCATTGTACCTGCGAGTGCGCACGCGCTGGTCTCCGCGGGTCACAAGGTGCTCATCCAGAAAGATGCGGGCATCGGTTCGGGCCTCAGCGACGAGCTGTACCGCGAGGTCGGCGCGGAGATCGTCGACAGCGCCGAAGAGGTGTGGTCGCGGTCAGACATGGTGGTGAAGGTGAAAGAGCCTCTGCCACCCGAATTCCCTCGCATGCGAAAAGACCAAGTCCTCTTCACCTACCTGCATCTTGCCCCCGAGCCTGAGCTGACGAAGGCGCTGCTCGAGCGCGAGGTAGCGGGCGTCGCCTATGAGACCATCGAAGTGGGGGGGCGACTGCCGCTGCTGAAGCCCATGAGCGAAGTCGCGGGCAAGATGGCCATCCAGGTGGGCGCGTGGTGCCTCGAGAAGGAGCGCGGTGGCAAGGGTATCCTCCTCGGTGGCGTCCCAGGCGTGCACCGCGGCAAGGTGGTGATCATCGGCGGCGGCGTCGTCGGTGTGAACGCTGCCAAGATCGCTGTGGGGATGGGCGCTGAGGTCGTGATCCTCGATAACAACCTCGATCGACTCGAGTACCTTGACGACATCTTCCTCGGGCGCGCCCAGACCCTTTACTCGACGCCTCACACTTTGCGGGAGCAGGTAAAGCGCGCTGACCTGATCGTCGGTGCGGTCCTGATCCCCGGTGCACGCGCGCCGAAGCTCATCACGCGAGAACTCCTCCGCGAAATGGAAGATGGTTCCGCCATCGTCGATGTCGCGGTGGACCAGGGCGGTATCGTCGAGACTGGCCGCGTGACCACCCACGACAACCCCACCTTCGTTGTCGACGGTGTGGTGCACTACGGCGTGGCGAACATGCCCGGGGCGGTGGCCCGCACGAGCACCTTTGCCCTCGCCCACGCGACGCTGCCCTACATGCTAAAGCTCGCGAACCTCGGACTCCGAGGAGCCATTCGCGACGAGGCCATGAAGAAGGGTGTCAATACGTTGCAAGGGCACGTCACCTACCAGGCCGTCGCCGAGGCCCATGGCCTGCCCTACAAGTCCGTGGATGAGCTGCTCTCGTGAGCGCAGGCGGGACGGTGACGGTCCCCGCTGAGGTGCTCTCGCGGTGGGGAGCCTTGTACGGGCGCCCCGCCGCTCCCCTCGGGGGCGGGCTCATCAACGACACCTTCGTGGTGCGCGGGCGCGACGCTCGCTTTGTGCTGCAGCGCCTTCACCCGTTGTGGACGGCAGCGGTCTGCGAAGACGTCCGTGTGGTGACGGAACACCTCGCTCGTCATGGGCTCATCACCCCCCGGCTCCTTCCTTGTGACGACGGTGACCTGTGCGCCTGCGACGAAGCCGGCAGGATTTGGCGCGTCCTCACTTTCGTCGAGCACACCGTTACCCACCAGCGGCTAGATGACGCCGCGCTCGCCTTTCAGGCCGGGCTCCTCGTCGGGCGAGTGCACACCGCGCTCGACGATTTGCGCCACGAGTACCGCTTCTCGCGTGGCAATGTGCACGACACCGCGAAACACCTCGAGACGCTGCGCAGCGCGCTCGACGAGTGCCGTGACCACCGGCTGTATGATCGAGTCGCACGCGTCGCAGAGGAGCTTTTCACCGCTGCCGCTGCGTTGCCTTCTTTCGGGGGCCTACCGCGCCGTCACGTGCATGGAGACCTGAAGATCAGCAACCTGCTCTTCGATGCGTCGGGCCAAGGGGTCTGCGTCGTAGATTTCGACACCCTTGCCCAAATGATTTGGCCCTTTGAGATGGGTGACGCCTTGCGCTCGTGGTGCAACCCAGCGGGGGAAGACCACTCCCCCGTGACGTTTGACCTCGGCCTCTTCGAAAGCGCAGTGCGAGGCTACGCGACGAGTGCGGGTCAGCTCATCTCCATCGATGAGCAGCGACTGCTCCCCGCGGGCGTGATGACCATCAGCCTCGAGCTCGCCGCTCGCTTCCTCGCCGATGCCTTGTATGAGCGCTATTTCGGTTTTGACCCCACGCGCTACGAGAACCGCGGCGAGCACAATCTTGCACGCGGTGTGGGACAGTGGTCACTGCATCACAGCGTACGGGCGCAGCTTTCGTCAGCTGACGACGTGGTACGCCAGGCCTTCCCATGAACGAGGGCTCCGAGAGGGCGGCGTCGCTCAGTGAATCGCGGGCCGTATGGGCAGCTGCTCCAGGAGCTGGGCCTCGAAGCGGGCGAGTTCGGTGAGGCGGAGACGCACTTGCTCACGTGCGCTGGCCTCACCGTCTGCGCGAGACAACGACCGCTCTGCCAAGGTCCGGAAAAGAGTGAAGTGCCCGGCCTCGCAGCGCCAAAGCTCGTCGTAAAATGGCTGTAGCTCGGGGTCTTGCAGGTGCTCCGCAAGCAGACGAAGACGCTCACAAGACCTGGCCTCGATGAGCGCGCAGATCAGCAAGCGGTCGACACGATGCCCGACCGCGTCTGCGCGGGTCATGGAAAGCAAGGCTTTGGCGTAAGGGTCACGCTCGGGATGACCGAGTTGCAGGCCGCGAGCGGCGCAGAGGGCTGCGACACGCCGGAGGTGGTCGGCTTCCTCGGAGGCCAGGGCCGAGAGCCGTAACACCAATTCAGGGTCATCCGGGTAACGGCTTACGAAGGACAACGCGGTCACGGCCGCCTTGTGTTCGCAGTGAGCATGATCGACGAGGACCGCGTTCATATTGTCGAGGGCACACCGAAGCCAGGCGGCGGACGTTGCGCTTTCAAGGCAGAGCATGGGAGGGCGTGTAGCACCGAAAATCACGGAGACCAGGCGGGCATCCGATGAAGGACCCGGGGCATCTGCTAGCCTTGAGGTCCCGTGAAGATGGCCGTGAGGGGACGGGCGTCTAGCAGCAGGCTGAGGCGAAAAGCCTCTTCAGCGGGTTTTCGCCCTGCCTGCGTTCTTGGGTGGGGGCCCCGGACGAGCTTTGCTCGACGGGGGGAGGGTCTGGCAACAGACCCTCCGGCAGAACGAGCCGGGTGCGCAAATCGATGAATGTCGATTTTGCCTCACCCGGCTAGAGGAATGGAGTCGATGACGGCGTCGAGCCCCGATGAATGGTCGACGGAACAGCCAGAGCTGCCGGTAGAGGAGCAGCTTCCTCGTGCGTTTGGTCGCTATCTTCTCCTCGCGCGCATCGCTCAGGGTGGCATGGGAGAGCTGTACCTCGCGCGGCGCGGCGACCTGGATGACGAACACCGAGATGACCTCCACGTCGTCAAGAAGCTTCGCGCCGAACACACCCGCGATCGCGAGTATGTCGCCCGATTCGTCGATGAAGCCCGGCTCGTCGTTCAGCTGAGCCATCCGAACATTTGTCAAGTCGTCGACGTGGGCCGGGTCAAGGACGAGTATTTCCTCACGATGGAGTACATCGCGGGACGTGACGTGAGAGACCTGCAGACCCGACTGCGTGACGACGGGGGGACGCTCGAAACGGGAGATGCCCTGCTCATTGTCAGTGATGTGCTGAAGGCACTTGAATACGCCCACCATCGCACCCACGCCGCCACCGGCGAGTTGCTGCACCTCGTACACCGAGATGTTTCACCCCAGAATGTGATGGTCAGCTTCACGGGCGAGGTCAAGCTCATCGATTTTGGGCTGGCCTCGAGTCGTCTAAAGCTCGAGCGCACCCAGCCAAACGTCGTCATGGGCAAGATGGCGTATATGTCGCCCGAGCAGGCGCGGGGCGACACCATCGACAAGCGTACCGACGTATTTGCAGCGGGTGTCCTCGCCTACGAATTGCTGGTGGGGGAACGTTTTTACGAGACCATGACGTCGCACGAGATCTGGAACGTCGTCGGCCGAGGAGGGTTCCGCCCGCGGCATTGGGAGCACCTCGATGAGCGGGTGGCGGAAGTACTCTCCCGAGCGTTGGAGGCGGACATCGCGTTGCGTTACCCCTCGGCCGGCGACTTCCGCGCCGACCTCGACGCTCTCCTGCATGCGAGCTTCGGAGGGCGAAACGAGGAGCGACTCGGACGGTTCATGCGAGGTGTATACGGGGCAGACGTTCGCAGAGAGCGTGCATTGGTGCGCGGATTTGACGCACTCAGAGGCTCCGTGGTGCGCGATTTGCTTGAGGGCACCTCGCCGCACGGAATCTCTCTCGCGAGCTCCATGGAGCGCCCTGCGGTGCACCGACAAGGCGACGAGTCAACGCCGGGACAGGAGC